>CAZIYV010000005.1:46866-52694 GCA_964543575.1 uncultured Pelotomaculum sp. | reverse complement strand
CGCTAATGATTGAAGCAGGTTATCATCATGTAAGCGCCGTATTTCATTTACTACTTTTCTGCCTGTAAAGAAATCAGAAAAATATTTGACCCGGCCTTGTGTAACTGTAGTAATATGATAGATCTGGTTTTCAGAAGAAAAACGTCCTTTTACTAATTGATTATAGGACATACTGCCTCCTGATTCACTTTGTGCGAATGAATTCGCACCTACATCTTCCCATGTCCTGCATCCCCAAACTGTAGGTTCGGATTCATCCGAACATTTTTTGTCCTCTAAAATGTCAGCCTTCACACCTGTGATCACTTTGTGCGAATGAATTCGCACCTACATCTGCCCACGTCTTGCGTCCCTAAACTGTAGGTTCGGATTCATCCGAACACTTCACTCCTCAGCCGCCAACTCCAAAGGAACATCCGCAACTTCCTCTGACAGATCCATACGCAGATAAGGGCCTTTTATCAAGGCTTTCTTCAAATACTTTCCGTTATAGGACTTCCTCACCGCAGCCACCTCTTCAGGTGTTCCGGTGGCCAGAACCTCACCGCCCTTGTGCCCGCCCTCCGGGCCCAGGTCTATAATGGGGTCGGCGGTCTTGATCACGTCCAGTTTGTGTTCGATCACCACCACGGTATCACCCGCCTCCACCAGGCGGTGCAGCACCTTCAGCAGCCTGTCGATATCGGCGGTATGCAGTCCGGTGGTGGGCTCGTCAAGGATATAGAAAGTCCTGCCGTTGGAGCGCCTGGACAATTCAGTCGACAGCTTCACCCGCTGGGCCTCTCCCCCGGAGAGAGTGGTGGCGGGCTGTCCCAGCCGGATATATCCTAACCCCACGTCGTGCAGTGTCTTCAGCCTGCGGTGAATCCTGGGGAGATGGCGGAAAAACTCGACCGCCTGATCCACAGTCATCCCCAGCACATCGGCAATGCTTTTGCCTTTGTACCTGACCTCCAGTGTTTCCCGGTTATAGCGCAATCCCTTGCAGACCTCGCAGGGAACATAAACGTCCGGCAAAAAATGCATCTCAATCTTAATGATCCCGTCACCGCGGCAGGACTCGCAGCGCCCGCCCTTCACATTGAAACTGAAGCGGCCGGGTTTGTAGCCGCGCATTTTAGACTCCGGGATCTGGGCGAAAAGGTCCCTGATATCATTAAACACCCCTGTATAGGTAGCCGGGTTGGAGCGGGGCGTTCGCCCGATGGGGGACTGGTTCACATCGATCACCTTATCCAGGTGCTCTATGCCACGGACACCCCGGTTTTGTCCGGGCTGGGTCCTGGCCCCGTGCAGTTCCTGGGCCAGTTTCCGGTACATAATGTCATTGACCAGAGTGCTCTTGCCCGAACCTGAGACGCCCGTGACGCAGGTAAACACGCCCAGGGGAAAAGCCACATCAATATTTTTCAGGTTGTTTTCAGCCGCCCCCAGCACCTCAACCGCCCTGGCGTTGGGCTTGCGCCGGCATACAGGCACCGGGATGGCCTTCTTGCCGCTCAGGTACTGCCCGGTGATTGAATCCGGGTTTTTGGCGATATCCTGGTAAGTTCCCGCCGCGATCACGCGCCCGCCGTGCTCCCCCGCACCGGGGCCGATATCGATAATATGGTCGGCGGTCAGCATGGTTTCCTCGTCGTGCTCCACCACAATCAACGTGTTGCCCAAATCCCGCAGCCGCTCCAGCGTCCCCAGCAGGCGCTGGTTGTCACGCTGGTGCAGGCCGACGCTGGGTTCGTCCAGAATATAAAGCACGCCCATCAGGCCGGAGCCAATCTGGGTGGCCAGCCTGATCCGCTGGGCCTCGCCCCCTGCCAGGGTTCCCGCGCCCCGGTCCAAGGTAAGGTAATCCAGCCCCACGTTGACCAAAAAACCCATCCGCTCGTTGATCTCTTTTAAAATCTGCCTGGCTATAAACTGCTCCCGGTCGGTCAGTTCCAGGGTGCTGAAAAATTCTTTAGCCTCCAGCACGGAAAAGTGGGTTACCTCAGATATGGACAGCCCGCCCATCTTCACCGCCAGCGCCTCGGGCTTCAGCCTCGCTCCGCCGCAGGAAGGACAGGAGCGACCGCTCATGTACTGCTCGATGTCCTCGCGCTGGTGCTCGGAACTGGTCTCCTTGTACCGCCTGGTCAGGTTGTTGATAACCCCTTCAAAGGGCACGTGCATTTCGTGCTTGCGCCCGTAAAAATCATTTTGAAGAATAAAGTGAAAGCGCTTGCCGCGCGTACCGTACAGGACCACATCCAGGTGCTCCGGGGCAAGCTCGCTAACCGGCGTTTCCATGCTGAAGCCATAATAGCCGGCCAATCCCTCTAAAAACTGGTAGGAATAACTGCCCTTGTACCACCCGTCAATGGCTCCGGAAGCAATGGACTTGCTGCGGTCAGGGATGACCAAATCGGGGTCTATCTCTTTTTTTATCCCCAGTCCGGTGCAATCAGGGCAGGCCCCGTAGGGGCTATTAAAAGAAAACAGGCGCGGCGAAATCTCGGTGATGCTGATGCCGCATTCAACACAGGCAAAGTTCTGGCTGAAAGTGAGTTCTTCGCCGCCGGTCACGGCAGCCACCGCCACGCCGCCGCCGTGCTTCAGCGCCGTCTCCAGGGAGTCAGCCAGCCTCCGTTCGGAGCCGGGCCGCACAATGATCCGGTCCACCACCACTTCGATGGTATGCTTTTTATTCTTATCAAGCTTGATCTCTTCAGAGGCGTCCAGCACCTCACCGTCTACTCTCACCCGGACAAAACCGCTGCGGCGGATGTCCTCAATAATTTTAGTGTGCTCACCCTTTTTGCCTTGTATCACCGGAGACAGGATTTGCAGCCTCGTGCCCTCGTCCATTGAGACCAAATGGTCCACCATCTGCTCCACCGCCTGCCTGGCGATCAACCTGCCGCAGCGCGGGCAGTGCGGCCGTCCCACTCTGGCGAAAAGCAGGCGCAGGTAATCGTAAATCTCCGTGACAGTGCCTACAGTAGAGCGGGGGTTGTGGCTGGTAGTCTTCTGGTCGATGGAAATGGCCGGGGAAAGCCCCTCGATATAATCCAGGTCCGGCTTGTCCATCTGCCCGAGAAACTGGCGGGCATAAGAGGAAAGCGACTCCACGTACCGCCTCTGCCCCTCGGCGTAAATAGTGTCAAAGGCCAGCGAGGACTTGCCCGAACCGGAAATGCCGGTGATCACCACAAACTTGTCCCGTGGGATTTCAACGTCTATATTTTTCAGGTTGTGAGCGCGGGCGCCCTTGACCAGGATTTTGTTAAGCATAAAAATCTCCTTCTATGGTGCCAGTTGTTGAATTGTTGAATAGTCCGTCTGACTTGCGGTAGCAAACTGAGAACCGTCCCTCACTTGCGTATAGGCAAAGCAAGAACCGTCCCCATTTGCCATCCTAAAGTGAGACAAGAGAACCGTCCCCTTGTCTCACCTGTTTGCTAGGCGTCGGGGATGGCGGGGCCGATGCCTTTTTCTCCTCTCAATTGGAGGCGCAGCTCGATGATCAGGTCCCTGAGCTGGGCCGCCCGCTCGAAGGCCAGCTGGCGCGCCGACTGAGCCATCTCTTTCTCCAGAGAGGCGATAGTCTTTTTCAACTGGGCCTTAGTCATCTTTTTACCTGTATGGGGCATAGCTTCATATAGCGCCTTCGGCTCCGCAACGCGGGTAGCTTCTATCACATCACGTACCGCTTTGCGCACAGTTTCCGGGGTAATGCCGTGCTTCCGGTTGTACTCGGTCTGCACCTCACGGCGGCGGTTGGTCTCTGAGATAGCCCGGTTCATCGAGTCTGTGACCCTGTCCGCGTACATGATCACTTTTCCCTCGACATTGCGGGCCGCCCGCCCGGTAGTCTGGATCAGGGAGCGCTCGGAGCGCAGGAAGCCCTCCTTATCAGCGTCAAGTATGGCCACCAGGCTTACCTCCGGCAAGTCAAGGCCCTCCCGCAAAAGGTTGATCCCTACCAGCACGTCAAATACCCCGAGCCTCAAGTCTCTGAGAATTTCCATGCGCTCGATGGTCTTGATATCCGAGTGCAGGTAGCGCACTTTGATCCCGATCTCACGCAAGTAGTCTGTTAAATCCTCCGACATTTTCTTGGTCAGAGTGGTTACCAGCACCCTTTCCTCGCGCTTGACCCTCAGGCGGATTTCACCGATCAGGTCGTCTATCTGTCCCCTGGTGGGGCGCACAAAGATTTCCGGGTCCACCAGACCGGTGGGGCGGATAATCTGTTCCACCACCTGTTCACAATTATTAAGCTCATATGGCCCCGGTGTGGCCGACAAGTAGACCACCTGGTTCAGGTGAGCCACAAATTCCTTGAAGGTGAGGGGGCGGTTGTCATAGGCTGACGGCAGCCGGAAGCCGTATTCAATCAGAGCCTTCTTGCGGGAGCGGTCCCCCTCGTACATGGCCCCCACCTGTGGTACAGAGACATGAGACTCGTCAATAAACATGATAAAGTCTTGCGGAAAATAGTCCAGCAAGGTATAGGGCGGTTGTCCCGGCTCCCTGCCGGTAAGATGGCGCGAATAGTTTTCAATCCCGCTGCAAAACCCCATCTCGCGCATCATTTCCAGGTCAAACCTGGTCCGCTGCTCCAGGCGCTGCGCTTCTAAAAGCTTCTCCCCGGAGCGCAGTTGAGCCAGAGTTTCCTCCAACTCGGCTTCAATGGTAACAACAGCCCGCTCCATTCTCTCGTTGGATATGGCGTAGTGACTGGCTGGGAAAATCGAGATATGCCGTCGCTCCCCCAGGATTTCCCCGGTCAGCACGTCAAACTCCAGCAATCTTTCTATTTCGTCGCCGTTAAAGTCCACCCGTATGGCTTTTTCTGAGGCTGAGGCCGGGAAAATCTCTACCACGTCACCCCGCACTCGGAATTTACCCCTGATAAAGTTGATATCGTTGCGCTCGTACTGGATACTGACCAGTTTGCGCAGGACCGCATCCCGGTCATAATGTTCGCCCTGGCGCAGGGACAGGACCAGGGTGCTGTACTGCTCCGGGTCACCCAGACCATAGATGCAGGACACACTGGCCACGATAATCACGTCCCTCCGCTCGAAGAGGGCGCAGGTGGCCGAGTGGCGCAGCTTATCAATCTCGTCGTTTACAGACGAGTCTTTTTCAATATAAGTATCACTATGGGGAATATAGGCCTCAGGCTGGTAATAGTCGTAGTAGCTGACGAAATACTCCACCGCGTTATCCGGGAAGAATTCCTTGAACTCACCGCAAAGCTGGGCGGCCAGAGTCTTGTTCGGCGCCAGCACCAGGGCCGGCCGCTGCACAGCCTGGATTACCTGGGCCATGGTGTAGGTTTTGCCGGTTCCGGTCGCCCCCAGCAGGACCTGGCCCCGGTCGCCTCTGTTAAGTCCCCCCGCCAGCGCGGCAATTGCTACAGGCTGGTCCCCGCGCGGCGTATATTCTGATTTCAGCTCAAAGGTGCGCATAAATTAACCTCTTTTTTCAGTATACAAATAGTATACCATAAGCACCCATAGACCAAAAGTATGTTCTGTTTTCAGCAAGAATAAAACCCCGCTCTATAAAGAACAGGGTTAAGGGTAAGGGCTTTTAAGCAGGCTCCTTCTGATACTCAACTATGGAGAACTTATAATTAAGCTGCCATCACTAAAATCATAAATTGATGTATTTGCATTACAGGTGACCCTGATTTTGTAGTCACTCCCGCCAATCTGGTCAGACGGTATGGTCCAACTGCAGGAACCGCTGCTCAGGTTAACGTTGGGCGCGATAACGTACTGGTACACACCGTTCTTATAAAGTGATATCCTGGCGTCGGATGTGCAGCAGCTGCCGCT
>CAZIYV010000005.1:24988-46766 GCA_964543575.1 uncultured Pelotomaculum sp. | reverse complement strand
TAAAGCTGCTGTCACTCAAGTCATATATTGAAGTGTTCGCGTTGCAGGTTAGCCTGATTTTATAGTCACTCCCGTCAGCCTGGGAAGATGGTATGGTCCAACTGTAAGAACCGCTGCTCAGGTTGACGTTGGGCGCGATGATGTACTGGAACACACCGTTCTTATAAAGTGATATCCTGGCGTCGGATGTGCAGCAGCTGCCGCTGTAATCCCAGGTTATAGTGTGCGCCGTGCCGGTCTGCCAGTCCTCACCGCCGTTGGGGGATGTGACGGTGACACTGCAGGGTGGGCTGATGGTAAAGCTGCTGTCACTCAAGTCATATATTGAAGTGTTCGCGTTGCAGGTTAGCCTAATTTTATAGTCACTCCCGTCAGCCTGGGAAGATGGTATTGCCCAGCTATAGGAACCGCTGCTCAGGTTTACCTCGGGCGCGATGATGTACTGGAGAACGTCATTCTTATATAGTGAAATCTTGGCGTCGGATGTGCAGCAGCTGCCGCTGTAATTCCAGGTGATATTTTGGACTGTGCCTGCCTGCCAGCTTTCACCGCCGTTGGGTGATGTAACGGTTATTTTATTTTCAGACATGTTAATGGTTTGTATACCTGTTATGCAGTAAGGTGTTGGCTCTGGTTTTATTAGAACAATCAGCTTTCCATCTTTTTTGAAGAGTAATTTAGTCTTCTCAGCCATTTGAATAGAATCTACTGGGCTGAGATCTGTACCATTATATACATTAACTGTATCACTATCTAAGGATAAGGTGTAGAACAATGAAAGATCAGGTTCAAAGGCAATATCAGTAAAACAAAACCCAAGATCTGCCACAGACTGCATGTCCTGAGACTGTTCCAACAAAGTGGAAAAAATGCGTCCGCTGCCATTAAAGATATATTTACCAGTAGGATCTATGGCAAAATTTGTATTTAAAGGATACCCTTTATAATGTGAATCATAGCCGCCGGGGTGTTTGGGGTCTGTAAAAACTCCATTGAAGGTATTATACGCCTTAAAAGCCCTGGGTGTAGAATCCGTATCAATAGCATATATTCTCTCAATGGCTGGGTGGAGTTTTGCGTAGCACTTTTGACGTATCTGGGTTCGGTCTTCTAACCCTTTCGTCTCACGGCTATAAGAATCGAAATTTGTCCACTGCCCTGAACCGGACGGAACATACAGGCAACCGTCCCTGGCGGCAACAAGGTCATGAGGATCCACGCTAATACTTATCATGTCTTTCAACTTAAATTCATTCCTGTCTATGACCGCAATGGTGCCGGATTGATCTTCTTTCGACCAATAGGTACTATGTTCATGATGAAGCAAGGCAACATACAGCTCATCGGAATACTGACCCTTGCCGATCTCAATGCTTTCAGGCATGTAGTTAAAACTCAACGAGGAGATTGTGCCGTCAACATAGTTAACAGCATAGAAATTCTTCTCACTCTTGTCGCTGATATACACAACTGGTTTGTCGGGGTCAATGACAGCATCTGTAACTTTAAAAGGAAATTTCACTACATCACTGATATCATAAGAACTTATACTAAAATCATTATCGCTGTAATCATAAATATCATTATTCGAATTACATGTAAGCTTAATTTTATAATCATTTCCGGTGATCTGGGTTGAAGGCACTTTCCAGCAATATGCACCGGTGCTGAGATTTACATTTGGTGATATTACGTCTTGGAATATGCCGTTCTTGTAAAGCGATAATGTTGCATCTGAACTACAATTACCACTGACGTAATTCCAGGTAATGTTGTGTATGGTTCCTTTCTGACAGCACTCACCTCCATTGGCTGACGTGACTGTTATAGGTGGCGGTGGAACGTCCGGAATATCAAGTACCTGGATACCAGTTAAATAGCCCGCTGAAGATGACGGTTCTAATAAAACTACAAGTTTCCCATCTTTTATAAAGAGTAATTCACCCTTCTCAGTCAGTGGCATAGAACTAACCAGGCTAAAATTGTTCCCTCTGTACAAATTAACTGTATTGCTGTTTAATGGCAACGTGTAAAAAAGTGAAAAATCTGGTTCAAAGGCTATGTCCACAAAACTTTCGCCCAGGTTTCCCGTATACAGCATATCCAGGGATTTATCTAAGAAAGATAAAAAAATCCGTCCGCTGCCATTAAAGATATACTTACCGGTAGGATCGATGGCAAAATTACTATTCATAGGGTATTCTCCATGATAGGGTGAGTCATAGCCGCCGGGGTATTTGGGATCCATAAAAGCTCCATTGATGGTTTTATAAGCGACGTAATCCCTGGGTGAAATATCTGTGCTAATGGTGTATATTTTTTCCATGGTTGGGTGGAGCTTTGCGTAGCACTTATGAATTATCCCGGTTCTGTCTTTTAAACTCTTGGTACTACGGCTGTAAGAATCGAAATTTGTCCACTGCCCTGAACCGGAAGTAACATACAGGTAGCCGTCCCTGCCGGCCACCAAGTCGTAAGGATCCACACCAATGCTTATAGTGTCTTTCACCTTAAATTCATTTCTATTGATAACCGCGATGGTCCCGGATTGATCTTCCTTAAACCAATAGTAGCTATGTTCCTGGTGAAGCAAGGCTACATACAGCTCTCCCGAATACTGGCCCTTGCCGATTTCAACACTTTCAGGCATATAGTCAAAGCTTATCGATGAGGTTGTACCGTCGACATAGTTTACGGCATAGAGTTTCTTCTCACTTTTGCTGCTCATATATAACACAGGTTTGTCAGGATCAATGATAGCGTCTGTAACCTTAAAAGGCAGTTGCAACACATTTCCGGTAACGTTTCCGATGGTAAAATTATTATCACTTATATCAAAAATAGATGAGTTGGCATTACAGGTAACCCTTATTTTGTAGTCATTTCCCTGAGCCTGGGAAGTTGGTATGGTCCAACTGTAGGAACCGTTGCTTGAAATGACGTTGGGTGCAATTATGTACTGAAAAACGTCGTTCTTATAAAGTGAAATCTTTGCGTCGGAACTGCAGCTGCTGCCGGCATAATTCCATGTAATGCTTTGCACTGTCCCGGTCTGCCAGCTCTCACCACCGTTGGGAGAAGTAACAGTTATGGCAGGAGTTGGTCCGTCGCTAATGCTGTTTATAGTGTTATTGGCATTTATTCTCCCATTTTTTGAGACTTTTCCGATTAAAGAGGACTTCACATCAACGTTATTTAAAATAACTTCTTTTATCTGTTGATTGGTGAGGCCGGGGTTGAATGACTTTACAAGTCCCGCAAGACCAGATACGTGCGGTGCAGCCGCCGATGTGCCCGTTAAAAAATCATATTCTGTTCCGGAATAATTGTTGGAAGCTGCTGTAATTGTTACATCGTCTATATAAGCGCCGTCATACCTGACACTGCCGTTAGATTGGAGCCTGAATCTAACCTTCAAACCAGATTGGCCTTCATAATCTTTGAGGACGCTGTAAAAATGATAAAAATAATCGCCTGTAGATCCTGACCACCCATCCAGTAACGTCCATGTTGAATCGTCAGTTGTGGCTTCTATATATAGCCAATCATTGTTTATTTCAGTATCTAGCTTTAGATTATACTCTAATAGGGCTCCGTGTTCACCAACTAAGCTGGTTGTATTTTCAAGGATTATTGAGCTGTTGGCATTATTAGCATAATAACCGCTGCTATCGGAGATGCTGGACGGGGCGCTGGTATAGTATGCATTGGACAAACCCCAGGGGTAATCAGCGTACCAGTTGCTCAAATCAGTCATGTTATCAGAAAAAATTACCTTTCTTGCAGGTACAGTACTGTAAATGTCTACACCCGGAGCCGCCACGTCCACTGACGCTGTCCCGTAATTAGAAAAGGATGCGAGCAGGTCATTTTGATCAGTAGCCGCAACAGAGATAATATTCAGGCAATCGTAACTGGCAGGGTAATAAGGTGTGCTGTCATTATTACTACTTAAATTTCCCGCAGTGCAAACAACAATTGACGAAGAAGAGTTAATCGCGTCTTTAAGGGCTTGGGAATAAGCAGTCCCACCCCAGGAACAGTTTATTACACTAGCGCCTTTCTGTCCGGCATAATTAATCGCCGCTATTGCGTCGCTTGCAGTTCCTCCATTTGGACCCAGCATCCTTAGAGGCAGTATCTTAGCGTTCCACATGACCCCCGCTATACCCTGGCTATTATTGCCGACCGCAGCAATGGTTCCGGCCACATGGGTTCCGTGGTAGCTTTCTTCCGCCATAGCATTATTATCTTTATCAACGAAATCCCAACCATGTACGTCGTCTATATAGCCGTTTCCATCGTTATCTATTCCATCACCAGGCACTTCGCCCGGGTTTGTCCAAATATTACTTGCAAGATCCGGATGGTCATATGCCACGCCTGAATCTATAACAGCAATAACAACGCTGCTTGCCCCGGTCTCCTTATCCCAAACCTCCGGCATGTCAATATCCGCGTCTGGCGTCCCTGGTGTGCCGTTAACAGTCTGACCGTTGTTGTGCAGCCCCCATAAATGGGTAAAACCAGTATCGTTGGGCATAACAGATTCGTGATAAATATAGTTTGGTTCAGCGTAAAGCACCCCTGCGTTCTGCCTGTAACTGCTTACCGCATCCTCTACAGACAGACCTCTTGGAAGTTTAACTAGTTGAAGACCATCTAAGTCTTCGTATTCTCTCTCTACACTAGCCCCTACCGAGGAATGGACAGATTCCGTAAAGGATGGGCTGTAATACTCTTCATTTTTGAACCTTACCAGAACCTCTCCTTCAATGTACTCAGGCACTAATTGATTTTTTATACCGTTATATTCCCAGGTAACATTATGGTTTGATACTACTTTCCAATTTTCATTTCCGTTTGGGGCAGAAACATTAATGTTACTAGTAATTGTAAGGTCAACTTTCTTAATATCCTCTTTTACTAAAATAATAGGCTCAATAGGCTGGGCCTGGTAACTTTCATTGTTTATAACCACATGAAACAGCACAGATTTTCCATATGCTTCATTTGAACCTTGGACTACCAGTTTTGGACCTGGTCCTATTTCAGAACCGTAAAAACCTCCGGTAAAAGACAGTTCTCCCAGCAT
Source organism: uncultured Pelotomaculum sp. (assembly GCA_964543575.1). Classification (GTDB taxonomy): domain Bacteria; phylum Bacillota; class Desulfotomaculia; order Desulfotomaculales; family Pelotomaculaceae; genus Pelotomaculum_B. The sequence continues at coordinate 41,671 of CAZIYV010000005.1, read as the reverse complement.
TTCCCCATCAACATAGGCTTGTACTGTTCCTGCGGGCACTGTTTCACCGTCTGCAAATTGAACTGATCCGTAATAAGACGCCGGTACAAATGGTGTTTCTGGTATTTCTGTTCCCGCATAAGTAGAAACATTAAATGATAACAGCGTCAAAGTAAAAGATAGCAAAAAAACAAATAGTTTATACACGTAGAATCTCCTCCTATAAATAGCAAAATATAAAATATTTAGTAAAACCTTAGGAGGTTATTCTATTGTATTTGGTTTTGTACCTTCAGAGAAATTGTCAATAATTGTCGAAGGGTCAATTTTTTAAAGAAAAGCAGGGTATTAGGATAAATTTCCCCTGCCGAGTATAAACCATATTAATCTGTAGCTTTCGATTTCTATCGAACACCGTAACGAATTGGCAGCCTTTTGTGCGACTAAAGTCGCACCTACAAAAAATTTTATTTTTTTCAGGCCAGCCTTCATGACTGGCTGCTCCCACCGCCGGACTGACCTCCGCCGGCTCCGCTTCCCTCACCCTGGCCGCCGCCTGCTTGCCCATTTCCGGCGCCGTCTATAGTCTCAATTTTTTTAATCTCACCGTTTATCTGCATCTCCACGGTTTTACCATCCTGGGTGGTGATCCTGAGCGTTGTTTTCTTGACTGCGCTGTTCTGCCCCCCTTGCCCATTGCCGCCGGCACTGCTGCCGCTGTTGCTTCCACTGTTGCTTCCACTGTTGTTGCCGCTGCCCTGGCTGCCGGACTGCTGACCCTGGCCACCCTGCTGTGCTTGTTGGCCTTGCTGACCCTGCTGGGTTTGCTGTGCCTGCTGACCTTGCTGGCCGCCCATCTTGTTCCAGCGCTGCTCCAGAAGGTAAGCTTCACTCTTGGTGATCAAGCGCACCGGAGTTACCTTGGCAGGTATGTTAAAATCCCCGTTTTTAACCTGCGTATCGTACTGCCAGTGGCCAGTGGTGGCCATACCAACCGCCGCGTCAAAAGCGTACTGCGCAATAAGGTCGGGCATCACGTCAATTTCAGCGTCATGCTCACCCGCCGTCAGCGCACGGCTGGACTGCTGGTCAGCGCCTACACCCACTGTGAGCACCCGCTGGTCCAGGCCCCGGCTTTTCAGCATAGCGGCGGCAGCCGCAGCCATGCGGCTGTCGGTGGCAAGTACGGCGTCGATCTGGTTGTTGGCCGCGGCCAGCGCCTGCTCAAGAGTTGCCGTCGCCTGCTGCGGATCCCCCCGCGCGTGTTCCTTTACCAGCACCACCTGTACCTGCGGGTGGTCCCGTAAATTCTCCAGCACCGAGGAAGTTATGTCGCGCGAGACCCGGTCGTTTGGGTCACCCTGGAGAATAACAGTCTTTAACGCAGATGTACGCCCCTGGGCCGCGCTAAGGAGATAGCGGGCCATGAGCTCTCCGGTCCGGGCGTGGTCGGATGTGATATACCCATCCAGCGGTGAGTTGGCCGGCAGCGTTTCCAGGGCTATCACCCTGATGTTGGCCTGGGCCAGCTTGCGCACCAGACCGGGGCCGGCGGCAGGGTCCACCGCCTGGAGAACCACAGCCTTGACCTTCTGGTTTATGAGTTGATCCAGGTCCTTCTCCTGCTGAGCCGGGTCGTTTTTGGCGTCCAGCCAGCTGATATTCACCTTCTGCTGCCCCTGCTGGCCCTGGCTGCCCTGTTCATTACCCTGTACCGGCACAACATCAAGACCGGCCTGCTGGCCGCTTTGACCCTGGCTGCCCTGCTGGTTTCCCTGCTGACTTTGACCGCCGCCCTGCTGGCCGTTTTGGCCCTGTCCACTCTGGCGGTCGGACATGATTTTCTTAATGATCTGGTTGCCGTCCCTCTCCATATCGGCCAGGCTGACGGCTATTTTGATTTCCTGCCCGCCGTTGCTGACCATCTTTTTTTGGGGCTGCCCTTTTTTGGAACACCCGTATAAAAACGGGATACTGGTGACAAAGATAAACATGAGCAGTAAATATAAACGTCTCTTATTTTTCCACATGGCCTTCACCCCGCTTACCACTATTGGTTTTTTATTATGCCTAAAATCTTGTCTAAATATTGAGTGGTAAGTCGAACGAAAAAACTGACAATGTATGTAAATATATGTAAGATAGCCTTCTATTTACCATATTTTGCATCTATAATAATACTGAGGTGATAAATGATGAAAGTGGTGTCAACACTTAAAACTTTGTACCTGGAGGAAATAGCGAAGATCAAAGAGGCGCTGGAAGGACCTGCCCCTCCCTTCCTGGTCACCGCGGTGGAACACGCCCGGCGTGACTGGCAGGAAGCTCTCAAAGAAATGGACCACATCGACCGGGACCTCGACGAATATGTTATTTTCAAAATCAACGCGTCTGAAAGGCGTTACGTGGCGCTGCTGGAAGAGGCCAGAAGGGAAGGCGTGCGGGCCTGGCCAACCCTGGCGGAATATTCCTGTGAAGATGTGGTTATCGCCGCCGCGGCTAAAGCTGAAAACACACCCATCTGCACTGGATGAAAAAAGCCGGGCGCCCCGGCCGGCTCTTTAACCATCAATGATTATATTGTATTCATCCCTGACTTTTTGGAAGTCCTCCCAAACAGGACGCTTCTTGCTCATATCCCTCAAAAGGGCGGCTGGGTGGTAGGTGGGCATAATTTTTATGCCGCTCTTAGTGACCAGCCACTCGCCGCGCATTTTTGTGATCCTCGCTTCAGGGTCGATTAGATTTTGCAGGGCGGTGCTCCCCAGCAGGACGATCAGCTCCGGGGAAACCAGTTCGATCTGCCTGTAAAGCCAGGGCAGGCACTGCCCGGCTTCTTCCGGCTTCGGCGCCCTGTTGCCCGGCGGCCGGCACTTGACCACATTGGCGATATAGGTGTGCGTGAGCCGGTCCAGGTTAATTGCCGCCAGGATCTGGTCCAGGAGTTGGCCAGCCTTGCCGACAAAAGGACGCCTCTGCAGGTCCTCTTCAGCGCCCGGACCCTCGCCGATCAGCATCAACCTGGCGCCGGGATTTCCCTCCCCGAAAACCACACCGGCGCATACGGCCCGTAAATTACAGCGTTCGCAGGTCAACGCCATCTCCTTTAATTCTTCCAGGCTGTTAACACAGCTCAGATCGTGGTCTTCTCTGTACGTCACCTTATTCAAGACGCCACCCCCCACCAGTTCTTTTCTCTCGCGCCCTGGATTTTTCCTGCAAAAAAAATCACGCCACCGGGACTATCCCCAGTTGACGTAATTTAAGCTGCTTAAAAAATGTAGGTGCGAATTCCACATGCTTATTAAATCTTTTCCAGAATTATCTTGTGGTCCACCAGGGACAACTCGGCAATCCTGGCTTTGATCATTTTCCTTTTCCCGAATATATCCTCCAGCAGCAAGCCGTCCTCGTATGGCACAACCCGGTCCACCGCCTCCAGGAAAAGCTCATCCTGCTCACCCTGTTTCCTCAGATAGGCGTTAGATTCACACAAAATATCTTCACCTCCGTAAAAAACAACTGTGACATATGCCGTCCGGGCAGACCTTCGAGCCTGACAAATAAGGCCCCTTATTTACGTCTTGATAAGCCTGCCGTTTCTTTTGACCTGATTATATCTCCACCCGCTTTTAGAGTCAACGCTTAAATTTGCCCCAGGTTTTCCGCAGCAACCGCCCCAGGGGGCCGGTTGTAAGCAGTTCCAGGTACCTGCCTTCGTTGCTCTCAGGAACAGGCACTACCCCCCAGGTCTGCCCGGGTCTAATCTGGGCTATGACCACGCTTCCGGGCATCCCGGCAGCACGGCTGTAGTCTACCGCCACAGGCGCCGGGGAGTTCTGCATCAGATAACGGAATTCGGCATTGTTCATGGGCCTCATCCCGTTTATCGCCGTGATCACATCCCCCGGGCGCAGGCCGGAATGCCAGGCCGGTCCGCCCGGCAGCACATCCATCACTCTCAGCCCCTGCTCCGCGGGAACATAAATAGGCTTACCCTTCAACTCAATCCTCTTGCCTATATAAATGACCGCTTCATGCCCAAGAGGAGAGAACAGCGCCGCGAAAAACGCCACTATCCGGCTTTGCCCGGCCAGCACCGCCAGCACCAGCAGGGTCAGGCTGTAGATACCCAAAAATAGAGCGGAGAGCCGGCTCTTTTCAACCGGACTCCTGGCAATGGCGATATCACCATAGCCAAGCCCCGCCACCAGAGGCAGCAGCACAAAAATGAGGTTTTGGAGGTCCTCCTCCACCGCCGGTTTGATTAACGGCCACCAGGCAGGCATTTCCACACCTGTCTCCACGGAACCCCCCACCACTACAGCCATCGCCACAATCGGGATGGGCCAGAACTTTTGTAATGTGAAGCCGCCCACGACATTACCCTCCGGCCCCTTGACGTAAGCGGGTACTGCTCCGAGATGGCCGCTGGCCAGGATTAAAAAACTCTCCACCATGTGCAGGATGGCCACCAGGGCCAGGATCTGCGGCACACTTATCTGCGGGAATCCCAGCAGTAAACTGGACAGTGCCAGTATACCCCCGGCGTAGGCGAAGCACAAAAAGCGGATATTGATCAGCATCAATAAAATGGCCACCGGCCAGAGGTAATACAACTCACCGGAAATAGTCAGGCCGATAAAAACCAGCAGGCAGCTTCCGGCCAGGCCGCCCAACAGGCCGTAACCCGTGGCCACAAGTATGTCGGACCTGGTGCGCCTGGTTTTCATCCCAAAAAAGTCTTCCCTCAGCTTCTCCATCCTGTTGTACTGCACAGCGATTAAAGCAAACACCACCAGGAAAAGAAGCAGGAAAGCCGGATCGAAAAAGGCCTGCAGGAAGCTTTTGAAGATTAAGGGCAGCACTTCATAAAAGGGAAACAAGCAGCGTCACCCCTACCCGGATAATTATTCGCACATATTGTTCGGATAAATCCGGACCCACAACACTAGGTCGAAACACATGTGTTTCATTCTTACGACCTAAAATTGTAGGTGCGAATTCATTCGCACAAATGCTTGCAATGGCCTCAAACGTATTCGGCGCTAACGCGCCGTGTTCGATTGAAATCGAACCTACATACTTCTATAAGGGGTTTGTATCATTAGCCGGTGGTTTTTTGCTTGATCAGCTCGACCGCCCGGTCAAGCTGCACGTCGCGGGACTTGTCTTCCAGAGGCTGAACCTGGACATCCGGTTCCACCCCTTTCAGGTTGATGTCGTTTTTATTGGGAGTTAAATAGCGGGCGGTAGTCAGCTTCAGCCCCGCCCCGTTGTTCAGTGGAAAAACGGTTTGGACAATGCCCTTGCCAAAAGTTTTCGTACCTACCAGGGTTCCCGCGCCCGTGTCCTTTACCGCTCCCGCAACTATCTCGGACGCGCTGGCGCTGCCGCCGTTTATTAAAACAACCAGAGGCAGCCCTACTGTACGGCCCTCGGAGGAAAACTCCTGGTCCCTGCCGACACGGTAATCTATAAAAACAATCGGGCCTTTGGGTATGAAGTATTTCGCCACATTTACCGCGGTGCCCAATTCGCCGCCAGGGTTATCCCTGAGATCCAGGATCAGACCGGTTATGTACTCACCCTGCAGCTTGTTGATCATCCCCTTCATCTCTTCAGATGTCCGCTCCGTAAACTGGCTGATAATAATATAGCCGATTTTTGTACCCGACAGCACATGGCCCTCTACCGTCGGCACACTTATTTCCTCCCTGACCAGGGCAAACTGCAGCGGTTCAGGATTTCCCGGCCTGCTTACGGTAATGCTTACAGAGGAACCAACAGGCCCCCTCATCAGCTTGATAGCAGTCTCCAGGTCTATACCCCTGGCGTCGCTGTCGTCGATTTTGGAAATGACATCACCGGCTTCAATGCCCGCCTTGGCCGCCGGCGTCCCCTGGTAGGCGCGCACTACTGTCAGCTTTTGCTCCTTCAGGCCCACCAGTATGCCCAGGCCCCCGAAAGAGCCCTTGATCTGCTCCTTGAGCTGCGAATAGGTTTTGGGTTCAAGGTACACCGAGTAGGGATCGTCCAGCGAGTCTACAAGACCTTTTATGGCGCCATCCACCAACTGGGTGGAGTTTACCGGCTGCAGGTACTGCGTCCGCACCAGAGTGATCACTTTGATCAAGTTGCCGAAATGCTTGTAATCGCTGGACAGAAGACCGCCCACCAATACAAACAGGACGACCAGTATAATCCCCGCCGTCTTAAGCCACTTGCCCCTGCCTGTCCTGGCCCCTGAATTGTTATAGCTCAAAATCCACACCTGCCGATCCTGTCCTCACATACGTTATTATACTACATTAACCTGGCAGTCATGTCCAAAATAATTCAAACTATTTTAGCATAAAAAGTAAGCTGTTGAACACTTGACAACAGCTTGCTATTAATAAATTTAGATTGTTTTCTATACATCTTAAGTTATGTGAATGTATGATCTAAGGTTTGCGGCTAATCGTGATGTTATTGTCAGTCAAATCGAAACAGGTAGTATCAGACAGGCTGGTGATCCTGATTTTATAATCTGCTCCGGGTGTCTGGCTGTAAGGCACTTTCCAGTTGTAAGAGCCGTTGCCGCCGCTGCCCTGGGGAAGACTCGCTGCAATCATGGTGCTGAACACTCCGTTTTTATAAAGGGAAATTTTGACGTTGCCGGGATCGCCGGCATATACCCAGTTTATCGTGTGGGCTGTGCCGGCCTGCCAGTTTTCTCCCCCGTTAGGAGAGTTGACAGCAATCAACCGGCCGCTGGTCGGACTGATAAAGAAATTATTGTCGCTTAAGTCAAAACAGTTGCTGTCGGACAGGCTGGTAATCCTGATTCTATAATCTGACCCAGGTGGCAGGCTGGCTGGTACTTTCCAGTCGTAAGTACCACTGCCCCCGCTGCCCTGAGAAATGCTCGGCGCAATCATAGTTTTAAACACTCCGTTTTTGTAAAGGGAAATTTTGACGTTGCCGGGATCGCCGGCATAGACCCAATTTATCGTGTGGGTTGTGCCGACCTGCCAGTTCTCTCCTCCGTTAGGAGAGTTGATACCAACCAGTTGATCGTTAGGCGAACTTATAAAGAAATTATTATCGCTTAAGTCAAAACATTTGATGTCAGACAGGCTGGTGATCCTGATTCTATAATCTGACCCAGATGGCAGGCTAGCTGGTACTTTCCAGTCGTAAGTACCACTGCCCCCGCTGCCTTGAGAAATGCTCGGCGCAATCATAGTTTTAAACGCTTCGTTTTTGTAAAGGGAAATTTTAACATTGCCTGGATCGCCGGTATAGGTCCAGTTTATTGTATAGTTTTCGTCTACCAGCCATTTATCCCCACTTTTAGGAGAAATGACGGCTATACTATCCCCAGCTTCTTTGGTAATCGTCACGGTTCTATTAGCATCATCCCATATAACATTAGCGCTAAAGGCTTCGCTGATAAAACGCACAGGGACAAGTGTGCGATTGTCAATTATCATTGCCGGCACATCCAATGGAATTTCCTTTTCATTCTTATAGGCATTGCCTTCTATTATTAGCTTAACTACCATATCCCCTTGACGGATTATGACTGTCCTGGTAGAACTGTCATAATCGACTGTTAATCCAAGATTTTCAGCAACAAATCTAACTGGAACCATGGTCCGGTCATTAATTATCTGAGCGGGCACGTCTGGTTGGATGGCTTTACCGTTAACGATTAGATTGACTCCTTCCTGACCGCTGACATCAATGTCGGATGCTGCATAACAAGACGTTAATAAAAAAGAACCCAAGATGAATCCGTAAAATAAAGCCATAGTGGTAAACCTCTTTAAGAAAACCAACTCATTACACCTCTTTTAACACAAATTTTGTGTTATTGGTATTTTGACGTAAATTAGCATTTACCTGCAAAAATTTTATAAATAAAAATAATATTTTCATACCCTTTTTTTGATATGACGACTATGTCATGCTGATGCTATAATCACTCACGTCGCCGTATAAGTCGCGCAGGTTTAAAAAGTGGCCCTATAGTGCCATAAACAATCGGGCGTAAGGCATAGGTGTGAAAAAAAATTAAGATAATAAAGGCATAAAATGGACGCGAGGATATCCCAACTTCCGACTTTGCCGGTCTTTCCATAGAATACATTAAACCACGCCAATGCTTTCAAAAAAATCTACCCAAGCTTTGTTTGGATATCCCGATAACAAAATTTGTATTGCGTATGCTTTTGGAAAGATTGGATCCATCTCAATTTCCTCATCAATACCATCAATAGTAACTTTAGGAACCTTATCAAAAATAAACATTTACCTGCAAACAGACAGTTACAGCAGCTAACTGCAGTATTTTCGTCTCTTATATTTCCAGACGAATAACAATCCAAGCAGAATAAATATTGTGCTGGCGGAAATATGGAGTATTTGCACAGGGGAGATTCTACTACCCGTGTTCATATTACAAGGTTGATTATTTTCCATGTTGCCGGGTGGATTACTAAAGCTGTCATTAACCCCATTGAGCCGCATACCGGTTAGCCATAATTCTGTGAACCCGGCAGCCTGTTCATTTGTAGGCACGTAACCATCGGCATCCTGTATATTTTTCATTATTTCAGCCATAATTTCCTGTATCGGCATACTCCCGTCGCCTGGGGGGACACCACCACCGTTGCCGAGCAAATATCTGATATTGATATTTCCTCTTCCAATATTTGTCAGTACTTCATTATTATTTGGACCACCACTGACGTATGTGGTATTTTGATAAGAACCCATGCTGCCCTGGTGCGTATAAGTTGGTGACGGCAACCCCGCCAATTGTCCTGTAATACTGGCGGCCCGCTGCTTGACAAACTCCAGCAAAACCGGTAGCGCGTTTTGATATTCCGCGTAAGTATAAAAAGCAGTTACGCTATTTCTGACATGATCGTTAATCAGCGAGTCAACCTTCTGCATATTATTCTCAAAAACGCCACTGTCAACATAACTTGATACAATATCACTTAGATATTTGTGGTAAAGCTCCTTATACTCCGGCACTTCAAGCAAATTTCCAATCAGAAGACTATCGCTTAAATTAGTTATAACGGGTGCATCTATGGGAAAATTAACTGCTCTTTCCATTTTATTTATCTTATTGCCTGCAAAGGACCGGTTTAAATCCCATGGCAGAATCGTATATAAACCGTTTTCCTCGTACAGATAATAATTGTTTTTCTTGTTCCCAGTATAGCTTTCAAGATTGACAAGGAAGGTATTGACAGCAAAATATCGCAGTATCGAATCAACGTCTAAGTATTTATCAAGGTCTGTACCATAATTCAGGTTAGATATCATTGTAATAACCTTGTTGAAATCGCTTTCGGTAACATCATATGCGGCATTATTTCTAATCCCTGAATAATTTGAATCATTTACACCTGTCCATTTAAGCTCTGACCCTGTTCCATCGGGACGGTAAAGCCGCCCAATTAAGCTGCCGTAATTTCTCTGCACAAAGCACTCATCCATTGCTTCAACAGCAAGGTATAGCCCCCACGGTTCACCGTTCACCGTTATGTTTGAATAAGTATATACGGGTGTGACAACACCCATTGAATCAAACATATCATATGAAAGATATTCCTTCATATAGGTTTTATCCATAATAATATTATTTATTGCCATTTTATTTAAACCAAAACAGGTTTGCCCATTAATATAGGCGTCAAACTTGATTTTGAAGCTGAATCTATAGGCATTTTTTGCTCCTGTAGCCGTTGTCAGGCTTGGATTTCCTTTTGGCCTGATCCCAACATGTTTAAATGTGGTTCCGTTAATGGTTATATCACAGCTTCGGTACTCCTTTTTAGTTGCGTTTTCGATAATCCAATCAAAATCCTCCTGCCTAATATCTATATTGACTTGTGTTACCCGGTCCTTGTTAAAAACTTTGCTTACATACTCAGGTTCAGCGGCTGCAAAAATACCTGGTGAAAGCATAAGGGCGGTTGTAAACACAACAGCAACTGTCATAAGAGTTGCGATTATACAATTTATGTATTTGCTCTCTATCATTGTTTACACCACCGTTAAGACATGTACTCACCATTGTAGCTTACAAGCACAACATTATTGACTCCTGAAATACCGCTTATCTCGTTAACAAACTTAGTGGACATATCTTTGAGCCTTATTTCAACAGTCAACTCAACACCAGTGCCTGCGGCAACTGTCTTTGATTTTATAACATGTTTTTTGACGCTTCTGATAATATAGTCCATTGCCTCCTTTTCGCTCTCATCACCGTCACATCTTATCACCAGGATATATGGGTTATCTGTGCTATTTGTATTAACAAAAAATAACATTATCACACCGATGAACAATGAGCCATATACGGCAAGTGGGATAAGACCCGCACCTATAACAATGCCGATGCTTATAGCCCAGAATAGAAAAGCAATATCCATCGGTTCTTTGACAGCCGAACGAAATCTTACTATAGACAACGCGCCAACCATACCAAGAGATAAGATAATATTCGAACTTATTGCCATAATGATCAGTGTTGTTATAAGCGTCATAGAAAGCAGGGAAACGCCGAAGCTTGCCGAATACATGACACCTCTGAAAGTCTTTTTATAGACGAAAAAGACAAAAAGCCCCAGCACAAAAGCAAGCCCCAAAACAATAACCGCATCCAACAACGAAAAGGTCGGCACCTTGTCCAGAATATTTGATTTGAAAATGTCCTTAAAATTCAATTGGCCTTCTTCGATCACTTTTACCTCCGTTCTTTTGATTTAGCCGTATATCCGGCAAGCGACATATTTTGAAATTGCTGAACTGCGCCGTTCGTTTGTCTGAATTAAATCCCGTATTACCTCAGGCAGAAACTCATCAAACTTTACCTCTAAAATTATCTGGCCACTTGCAGTTATAGCTATGGTCGGCAAGTTTGGATTAAATAAATCACTTGAAAACAAACCGCTCTGGAGCCTGCTGTCAATAGTAATTCTCACGTTTCCCGGATCATAAATATACGCTTCTCTAAAATAATCAACAATGGTTCTTGGGCGTAAAAGCTGATATTTTATCTTGGCATAAAGTTCCTGCAGCAGTACATTGCCCGAATCAATAAGCCAGTCAATATCGTTACAGAGAAGCTGTTCACATTGTTCCTTGGTTATTCGTGCCGCAGCCTTTAAACAAAAGATATTTACCTTGCTTTTCTTTTCTAGCCTGATGAATGACGGGTCGTTATTATAAAATCTTATTCTAAATTTTTCACGGTTGTTTATACCGTTTAGTTTTTCTTTAAGTGCTTTGTTATTAAAATTTTCAAAATACAGACTCCGGATTCTATATGTCCCGTCACTTCCGGCAAAGCGATCCAGTCTTGCTATATGCTTCAACCTGCTTCTCAAGGCAAAGTAATCAGAAATATTGATGAAGTGCTTTACCTCATTTCTGAATCTTTGCTTTTTCATTGTCTTACCTCCATCAATAATTTTTGTTCCTATTTAATACTATTTAATCCAATATAGTCTAATGGGCTGTGCAGTTGACCTGTTCGCACCCGCCGTCCACAGGGAAACTTCGGCCTTAGGAATATTCGTGGATTCGGGGGCATCCTGGAAGGTTAAGCTGCCTGAGACGCGGCAGGGTTCGGTTATGCTGAACTTATCATCACTTAAGTCGTATGTGTTTGCATCGGCGTTGCAGGTTATCCTGATCTTGTAGCCGCTGCCGGCTGCCTGTGCTGCCGCTACGGGCCAGGTATAGGTGCCTGCGGTCAGTTCTACATTCTGGGTGATATGGTACTGGTAGACGCCCTCTTTGTACAGTGAGATGCCGGCGTCGGAGGCGCAACAGTACCCGGTGTAGCTCCAGGTGATGTTGTAAACAGCGCCAGCCTTAAGGCTCTCGATGTCACTGGGGCGAGTTTACGATGATGCCGCACTCGGCTACGGGAGGAGGCTCGGGTAAAGATAAGGGATACCTGTCGGTTATGTTATCCCAGTAACTTCTCACCGGATTATAGTCGGTTATTGGATTATCCCTGATATCTACCTCAGCCACAATGCCTGTTTGAGGATTATCCTGCAATGCTCCGCTTTGCATTAACTTCCCCAGTGCTGTCACGTTTGTTATGTCGCAATTGCGCAAATTCACCCTGTACAGGCTTTTCAGGTTCTCAAACGATGAAATGCCTTCTCCTACAGGCACGTTCCTCATTATGAGTTCGCGCAGGTTGGTTAACTCACCGACAGGCCCGGCATTTTCTACGTTTACATTGGAATGGATGTTAAGGTATTTAAGATTGGTCAGGAAACCCAATGGGCTTATGTCGCGTAAATCATTTTCTCTAAGGTTAAGTGTCTCCAACCTGGTAAGTGCGCCAAGCCGGCTGACGGATGTTACTTTATTTTCCCTTAAATCCAGCTCCCTCAGGTTCACGGCGTATTGCAGCCCTTCAAGATCACTTATTTTCTTTGCCCCAAGGTCAAGCGCAGTGATTGACTCCATTTCGCTTGCATAGATGTCTTCACCAGGCTGCTTGCCCAGAGCGGCCTCAAGGCCCTTTCTAAGCCCGTCATCAGGGATGGTCACCTTGGATTCTTCCCCTCCTGTGTTGATGGTGAAGTTGCTGTCGCTGTAATCGTAAATGTTGATGTCGACACTGCAGGTTATCCTGATCTTGTAGTCGCTGCCGGCGGACTGGTCTGCCGGTACGGTCCAGCTGTATGTCCCAGTGGCCAGGTCTTCGCTCTGGGTAATGGGGTACTGGTAGACGTCCTCTTTGTACAATGAAATGCAGGCGCCGGAGGCGCAGCATTCCCCGCTGCAACTCCAGGTGATGTTGTAAACGGCGCCGGCCTTAAGGCTCTCGCCGCCGTTGGGCAAGTTGACGATGATGCCGCACTCGGTTACGGGAGGAGGCTCGGGTAAGAATACGGGATACCTGTCGGTTATGTTCCCCCAGTAACTCCTCACCGGGTTATAGTCGTTTATTGGATTATCCCTGATATCTACCTCAGCCACAATGCCTGCTTCAGGATTATCCTGCAATGCTCCGCTTTCCATTAACTTTCCCAGCGCTGTCACATTTGTTATATTGCAATTACGCAAATTCACCCTGTACAGGCTTTTCAGGTTCTCAAAAGCTGAAATGCCGTCTCCTACAGGCACGTTCCTCATTATTAGTTCGCGCAGGCTGGTTAATTCTCCGATAGGCCCGACATTTTCTACGTTAACATTGGAATGGATGTTAAGGTAAGTAAGATTTATCATGAGACACAATGGGCTTATGTCGTATAAATCATTTTCTCTAAGGTTAAGTATCTCCAACCTGGTAAGGGCGCCAAGCTGGCTGACGGACGTTATGTTGTTTTCCCTGAGGTCTAACTCCCTCAGGTTTACAGCATGCTGCAGCCCTTCAAGATCGCTTATGTTCTTTGCCCCAAGGTCAAGCACAGTGATTGATTCCATCTCGCTTATATAGATGTCTTCACCAGGCTGCTTGCCCAGGACGGCCTCAATTCCTTTTCTAAGTTCCTCATCAGGAATGGACACCTTGGATTCTCCTTCTCCTGTTACGAAGACCGCAGTCAAGGAAATATCTTCCGCCGGTTCGATGGTCAGGTTTTCAGATTCAGAGCCTTCGATTCCCTCCCACGAGGCAAAACGGTACCCGGGCCTGGGCAAGGCTGTCAACTTAATGGGCACTTTTTTGAAATAGGTTCCAGTCCAGGACGACGGGTCCTGGACACCGGGAGAACCGCCGGAAATCTCTACGCTGTTTATCCTGATAGTGCCTTTTGTACTGTCCGTGCTCAAGGTTACCTCTACGGAGCCTTCCAACCCGAAATAATCAATTATTTGCTGCCTCAGGTACACGGGCCTTTCTTGCGCGAAAACCTTCAAGGCCTGCACCTGATTACGCCATCCGGCTACAGAGGACGCCGGGTACCTGTTCCACCTGTTGATGTGCTCCTGCATTTCAGGCTCGAGCACGGCGCTCATTTCCTCAATTTTTTGCAGAACCCGCCCGGTTTCAAAAGAAGTGTTCAAATGGTCAGCAAGTGTGTTTATAAACTGCGCCTTAAACTCCTCGTTCTCAAGCAGCGAGCGGATTAAAAATGTTGACCAGGCCGGGTTGCTGTAGCTTGTCATATGCGGGCTGGTCGCGTGCTCTAAAGTGTTCGCTGAAGTGTTTGAAAAACCTGTATCCGTGTCGTACAGCATCCAGCGCCACCGACCGTCCCTGCCGTAAGAGGCATTATTGGGTTGCCCCCCCGTCTTCATACGCCAGAATTTTATATTATGGTATGGCCAGTCATGGTTGGCAAAGTATATTTGCGCCGCATAATAATTGATAAAGTTATCAATATCCATGTTCTCTTTCATTTTATTGTAGGTGCTGCTGTCCGCGAGCGCCGGTGTAGTGGGGTAGTCTGCTTCAGCATAGCCGGGATGAATTATTCTAAGCATCTCTTTATAGTGCTCCTCATCGCCGGGCTCTCCTTCGTCAATTACAGCATTTCCCTCAAGAACAACAATATTATTCCGGTTGATCCCGTAGTTTGTTTCCAGGTAATGATCGTCATACCTCTCGCGAATGTTAAGGATCCCCCAGTACTCTCCGTTTATAAAAACCACCGCCGGGCGGTACGCCTGAGTGTCGAGCCCAACATGCCCGATAAGGCCCTGCATCAGAGCTTCTTTAAACATGGTATCGTAAAAGGTACTCCCCCCATTACGTAATATGATGCGCTTGAAAGTGTGGAGCAAGCCGCCGCCGCCCGCTTTTACCAGGCCGGGGAATAACTCATAATCAATTGAGTTATTCCCGTCGTATTCGCTCCTGGCGTAGATTCTCAATGATTTTTGTGGGAAGGCACAGGTAAACCCGCCATGTATCCTTATCCCTATATTCTGGGAAAACCCAGGTTGCCCACCCGTTTCGTAAAACTCCATATGGCCGGGTTGTTCGTCCAAGAAGCCCATCTTTTCCCATTCATCATCGTTAAGCATATAGTTCCCGTCTCCGCAGGACCAGGAGTATGTCGGCCACCTGTCCCTCTCAAGTTTTTGCTGGCCCGGGACATATATCCCGTAGTGATAGTCAAAAAGGTTTTCTTTGTTCGTAGCTATGGAGATTACAGGCAGGGAGTATTTCATGGAACCGTCAGGGTGGACAAAATATGTGTTTGTTGTAATGGAACTGGGCAGGGCGCCGTCCATGAAGCTCCCGGCCCTAACCACCGTGCACTTGAAGACCTCTCCTTGCGGAGGGTACCATCTAAAGCTTTGCTCAATGTCACCTGGGTTAGTTCTTATGTAAGACAGCGGCAAGGCCGGCTGTACTCCCTGCGTTATGTCCTGGACGGGCTGACCCCCGGGGATGCTCTCCTGTACGATATTCAGCGGAGAAATGTACTCGCGGGTAGCAGAAGCATTGTTCAACGGGTCCGGCTCTGACCCGTCCGTGGTATAGAACACCCTGGCGCCCGGGTTGCCCGTTTCAATTGAAACCGCCAAATCCCCGGTATAAAAACCTCCCGGGCGGGAAAAAGCAGGCGGTTCCAACTGGACATAATAAAGCGATCCCTCACTGTTAGAGCCCCCCGGTGTTGAATTAGCAAAAAGAACCCACGGCAATCTGCCGTCTTGATAGCGCCCGCAAGAAACATCCGGCGGGGCGGGAATTAACCTGATGCTGTCAACAACTTCCACCCCGCCTGTTCTGGTAAGCAGCACCGTTCCGGCGCTGCCATTTAAAACAAAGCCGGCATGCAGCTCTCCACCCTGCCCCTGTCTGTCTTTGCCCGACGTCCATATAATCAAGTATTCGCCAGCCTCCAGGAGAACTTTGGGAAATTGCCACTCTTGCTGGTTGCTTTCACTGTCCGAGAGGAAGTAACCGTCAAGGTCGACGCTCAGGTCTCCGGCGTTATGGATCTCGATCCAACCTCCAAAGTCGCCGTCTTCATCAGCTATTACCGTAGAGTTAGATACCATTATTTCATTTATAAACAACGTTTTTCTCTCAATGGAGAAGGCTTCATCATTATAATCGTAAATGTCTGCATTAGAGTTGCAGGTTATTCTGATTTTGAAGTCGCTGCCGGTTGAGTGTTCGGCCGGCAGGCGCCACATATAGCTGCCGGCGGAAAGATCCAGGTTGGATGCAATAATGTACTGGAAATCTCCCCCTTTGTAAAGGGATAATCTTGCGTCTGATGAACAAGTGCTTTCCGCGCAACTCCAGGTAATCTCATAAGCGGAGGCTGACTGCAGAATCTCGCCCCCCGCAGGCCATTTTACCGTTATGGGGCCGGCTATGGAAAAATTCCCGTCGCTATAATCATATACCGATTTGTCGGCGTTGCAGGTAATCCTGATCTTGTAGTCGCTGCCCGCCGCTTGGCCCGGGGGTATGGACCAACTGTAAGAGCCACTGCTGAGGTTGACACTGGACGCGATACCGTACTGGTACACCCCGTTCTTATAGAGAGAAATCCTGGCATCTGAACTGCAGCAGCTGCCGGTATAACTCCAGGTAATGTTGTGTTCTGTGCCCGTCTGCCAGTTTTCGCCGCTGTTAGGAGAGGTGAGTGTTATACAGGGTTGACTGATGGTGAAATTGCTGTCGCTCAGGTCATAAACTGAAGTGTCGGCGTTGCAGGTAATCCTGATCTTGTAGTCGCTGCCCGCCGCTTGGCCCGG
>CAZIYV010000005.1:0-24888 GCA_964543575.1 uncultured Pelotomaculum sp. | reverse complement strand
GCTCAGGTCATAAACTGAAGTGTCGGCGTTGCAGGTAATCCTGATCTTGTAGTCGTTTCCGGCGGCAAGCGTGCCTGGAATAGTCCAATTGTAAGTTTCAGCCGCAGCTGATACATTTGTAGCTATCATATACTGGTAGGCTCCGCCCTTATAAAGGGAAACCCTTGCCTCGGAAGCACAACCTCCCGCATAATCCCAGTTGATGTCGTGGCTTGTACCAATTGCCCAGGTCTCCCCGCCGTTGGGTGTGGTAAGGATGGTGGCGCTGCCGAATGTTATAGATACGTTGTGGTTTTCCGTTACGTTGTCTATAACATAGGGATTTGTCAGCGCTAGTGCCGGTATGCTGTTATCGGTTAATGAGGCTATTTGATAACCCTGATCCGGAGTGATAGTAATAAAGGCATTTTGACCGGAATCAACCCCTTGCACCAAGGGTCCTACCGTACCATGTCCACCTACAACGCTGGCAGTCACCGTGTATGTGGACTGCGTCCCAAATGTTTCAGTAGGCCACCCGTGAAAGGGATTTTCCCAGCCTGACTTTCCATAGACGTAATAGATTGTGAAGCCTGTCGCAGTACCGTAAAAAACGCTGAGGCCGAAGTAGGCAGGCGCGTTGCCGTAAAAATAGGCGCTGGTGAGGCCGAAGCATTCAAAAAACGCCTCATCGCCAATGCTGGTGACGTTGACAGGGATGCTTATACTAATAAGGCCGGGGCATTTATAAAAAGCCTTGTTGCCAATACTGGTGACACTGCCTGGGATGGTTACACTATTGAGGTCTGTGCAATAAGCGAACGCACCATCGCTAATACTTATAATACCGCTTCCAATTGACACATCCTTAAGGCCGGTGCAACCATAAAACACATAGTTGCCAATGCTGGTAACGCTGTCAGGAATGGTTATGCTGGTAAGGAAGGTGCAATTATTAAACGCTGATAAGCCAATATCGTTGATACTATCAGGGATGTCTACACTGACGAGGCCGGAGCAATTAAAAAATGCATAGTTGCCAATGCTGGAAATGCTGTCAGGAATGGTAACACTTATGAGACCGGTACACCCAGCAAACGCATGGTTGCCAATACTATTGACAATGTCCGGGATTTGATAAGCTGTATCAGTTCTGCCACCGGGATATTTAATTAATGTTGTTTCGCTATTGTTGAATAGTACTCCGTCTACACTTTTATAATTCATATTGCCAGCAGCAACATTTATAGCAGTAAGACCAGTGCAGTAAGAAAACGCCTCGTCGCTAATGTTGGTAACACCGCTGCCAATTGACACATCCTTGAGGCCGCTGCAACCAGAAAACGCAGAGAAGCCAATGCTGGTGACGCTGTCTGGGATGGTTACGCCGGTGAGGCTGGTGCACCCGCTAAACGCATAGTCGCCAATGCCGGTGACGCTGTCAAGGATGGTTACATTAGTAAGTCTGTGGCAATCAGCAAACGCATGGTCGCCAATACTGGTCACACTGCCTGGGATGCTTACACTGGTGAGGCTGCTGCACCAAGAAAACGCACCATCGCCGATGCTGGTGACACCGCTACCAATTGACACCTCATTCAGGCCGGTGCAAACACTAAACGCCCTGTCGCCAATACTGGTGACGCTGCCCGGGATACTTATACTGGTTAGACTGTAACACTTATAAAACACATAGCCGTCAATGCTGATGACACCGCTGCCAATTGATACATCATTAAGGACGGAGCACTCAAAAAACGCCCTGTCACCAATACTGGTAACGCTGCCCGGGATACTTATACTGGTTAGAAGGCAACACTTATAAAACGCCTTTTCACTAATGCTAGTGACGCTGTCTGGGATGTTTACACTGGTAAGGTTGTTGCACCAAGAAAACGCATAGCCGCCAATGCTGGTAACACCGCTCCCAATGGACACTTCCTTCAAGCCGCTGCATTGAGAAAATGCCCTGTCCCCAATACTGGTGACGCTGTCTGGGATGGATACGCCGGTGAGGCCGATGCAACCGCTAAACGCATAATCACCAATGCTGATGACACCGCTGCCAATGGACACTTCCATGAGGCTATCGCATTGATAAAACGTATAGTTGCCAATGCCGGTGACACTATTTGGGATGGTTACGCTGGTGAGACCGGTACAATAATAAAACGAATAGATACCTATGTTGGTCACGCTGTCTGGAATGGTTACGCTAGTGAGGCCTATACAATGATGAAATGCCTTTTCGCCAATGCTGGTGACGCTGTCTGGGATGGTTACACTGGTAACAGTATTGTTAAACGCAGAACTTGATGAAACAAAAATATTGCCTGATATGATATTCCCAAGCGCGGTTATGGTATAACCGTCAATCACGCCAGGAATGGCCACAGCCCCGCTGGCGTTTCTAATGCGGTTTAGATGAGCTGTTTTGGCTTCTTCATTTATTACAGTGTAGGTATAATTCCCAGATGTTGCTGCGGATGTCTGCTCAAAGGTTTCAACATCTTGGTTTTCTGTTACATTCTCAATAACAGTGGGGTTCACTATCGGTATATCGTTCTCACCGGTTGTCGATGTTTTTTGGTAACCTTCATCATCTCCAGTAGAAATAAATCCACTTTGAACTGGATCAGATACTTGCGAAGAGGGCAATAAAGTGCTATTGCCTCCATCCATATAATTCATAGCCTCACTGCATGTGCCTGTTCCAATAAATATAATCATCAGCGTAGTTAATACCAGCAATAAGGATATCATTTTACTTCTAGCTTTGATCAGCACGTGTTATTCTCCCTTTCACCAAAAATTCCAAAAGAGCACTTGGTGAAAGTACTTCAAGATTCTATATTGTTTTCCTTTGGATATAATGTCGTTTCATGTCGAATGTGTTAATATATTTCTTTTTTAGACGTTCTAACCGCAAAACTTGTTGGAATATGTACCGGATTAAGGAGAATAAAAGCGTTGAACTATAAAGAAAAAAGAGGGTAAGCGGGGGTTGTCTATGCAGTAATTGTGGCTATGCCCTGCTAATGCTATAATTTAAATCACTCAGGTCATATACATTCGAGTCCGCGTTGCAGGTGACTCTGATCTTATAGTCACCTCCGGCAACCAGCGTAGCTGGTATGCTCCAACTGTACGACCCGGCCGCAACTGATACATTCGAGGCTATCTGGCACTGGTATACCCCGCCTTTATACAGGGAAATCCTCACATCTGAAGAACAGCCTCCGGTGTAATCCCAGGTGATGTCATAACTTGCGCCAGCCGCCAAAACCTCCCCTCCGTTGGGTGAGGTGACGGTTATGGGACTGCCGATGGCAAAGTTGGTGCTTAAATCATATACATTGGTGTCAGAGTTGCAGGTAACCCTTGCCCTATAGTCTTCCCCGGCGGTCAGAGCGCCTGGTATGGCCCAGCTGTACGAACCGGCTCCGGCTGATACATTAGAGGCTATCAGGCACTTGTATGCCCCGCCTTTGTACAGTGAAATCCTCACATCTGAAGAACACCCTCCTGTGTAATTCCAAGTGATGGTATGACTTGTCCCAGCCACCCAAACCTCCCCTCCGTTGGGTGAGGTGACGGTTATGGGACTGCCGATGGTAAAGCTGGTGTCGCTTAAATCATATACATTGGTGTCAGAGTTGCAGGTAACCCTTACCCTATAGTCCTCCCCGGCGCCCAGCGCACCTGGTATGGCCCAGCTGTATGACCCGGCTGCGGCTGATACATTAGAGGCTATCAGGCAATTGTATGCTCCGCCTTTGTACAGGGAAATCCTTATGCTGGAAGAACACCCTCCTGTGTAATTCCAGGTGATGTCTTGACTTGTCCCGGCCACCCAAACCTCCCCGCCGTTGGGTGAGGTAATGGCAATGGGACTGCCGATGGTAAAGCTGGTGTCGCTTAAATCATATACATTGGTGTCAGAGTTGCAGGTAACCCTTACCCTATAGTCCTCCCCGGCGCCCAGCGCACCTGGTATGGCCCAGCTGTATGACCCGGCTGCGGCTGATACATTAGAGGCTATCAGGCAATTGTATGCTCCGCCTTTGTACAGGGAAATCCTTATGCTGGAAGAACACCCTCCTGTGTAATTCCAGGTGATGTTATGGCTTGTGCCGGCCGTTAAAACCTCTCCTCCGTTGGGTGAGGAGATGGTGACGGCGATAGGATTTACATTGTCATTATCATCTACAGTCACCGTGGCGCTGCCAGGCAAGCCAATGTCGTAAGCGGCGCTGCCTGCAAGTTCCAGCACCACGGTCTCGCTGCCTTCCACCACCGTGTCATCTATGGGCGCAACTGTTATTACAGTCGAAGCCTCGCCGGCCAGGACAGTAACCGAGCCCGGCAGGGAATTGTAATCCACACCGTTCGTGGCCGTACCGTAAACAGCGTAGGCCACGGTCAGCGGCTGTTCCGTGCTCCCCGTGCGGGAAACAGTGAATACCCCCGTATCGGCTCCAGGCTCCGCGGCGCCTGGGTCTGTAGCGCTGATACTCAATACCGGCAATGCGGCCACATTTACTGGTACTACAACAGGAGTCGCGTCAGTATAGCCATCCTTTACAGCAGTCACAGTGATTTCCGCGCTGCCGGCAGTGACCGCGCTGATCAGTCCGTCTGCACTCACCCCGGCAACGCCGGGGGTATTAGATACATACTCGACAGCGGCGTCTGACGGGTTGACGGTCACAGTCAAAGCCTGGGTCCCGCCTGTGTTAAGGTTCACTTCTGACGGGCTGACACTGAGGGTGACCATGTTTTCCCCCGGGTAAATCCACCGGATACCGGCCTGGTCACCGGCACTGAGATTCCGGGTCGTTACGCCTGCCGATTTAAAACCGTACATCACTTTGCCGGTATCTGAAGGATAACCATCTACAGCGCCGTATAAGTCGCGCAGGTTCAAAAAGTGGCCCAGTTCGTGGAGTGCTACCGACTGGATGTCAAAATTATAACCGGACGATGTTTCCCAGGTGTAATAGTCGTTAAACACCAGGTCAGTTTCCACAATGGTTTCATCTATGTACCAGTAAGTGGTACGGGCCAGGATGCCGCTTGTGGAGCCGAGGTTTGCCCACAGCACCTCGTTGACACCGTCATACCCGCTGCTGGTGGCAGACGTAGTCCCGGCGTAAACGAATGAGAAACTCTTATTTGAAACCGCGTTCCAGGTTCCTGCCGCGGATTGTACCGCCGCTGCCTCGTCGGCGCTGTCACTGGTGTTTGGATTGATCCTATAGCTGACTGACGGGTTATCTCCCGGCCACTTGCAGCCTCCGTAAGAAAAAGTTACCGCGAAAGGATACTGGGCGCTGTCCAGCCCCGCTTGCGTTCGCACAAAAACAGGGCCGCTGCTGGCTGACGCCGGGTAACCGCTAATAATGCCTGTTGGCACAGCAACAATGATTTCCGTGTCCGACCAGGAACTGACGATACCCGCTATGTACGATTGACCGGACCTGTAAAAGAAATAAACCTGTCCCTGCGCGTCGCCGAATTCACTGCCCGTGATAGTAACCAGGCTGCCTGTACCGGCTGACGCGGAACCGGGATCAATGCCGGTGATGGCAGGGTCTCCGGTGGCATATACTTCTTCGCTGGCTTCCAGTGACAGGGGTTTTCCCTGCAGCGATTCGTCCACACGCTTTTTAAACTCGGACAGCGGCAGCCGGCCCACCCGGCCTTCATTAACAGACAGCTTGCCGCCTGTGCCGCCATAAAATTCGTATGCGGTACTATCAGAAGAATGCTTCAGAAATAATACCGCCTGCTCTCCTCTGTTGAAGACAGGTGTGTCGGACACCAGTTCGCCAATCCCGTCCACTTCACCGCCGGGTGTATCTATGGTTATGACACGCCGGCACGGCTCACCTTTAAGCACATCTTCCACCGAAACTGACAGGGTGGTGAAAATATGGGTTCGTTCGGCATTCCACCGGCTCTCACGCTCAACCACCGTACCGGTGACTATGGCATCAGCGCCGCCGGCAAGCTCCCGCAGTTCCATTTTCATAGTTACAGCCTGGGCCGTACCGGCAGGCGCCAGAAGCAGAAAGGCGCCGATAACCAAACCAAGTAAAATTCCGGCCAAGCAGCGGAAATAGTTCACGTTATATACCCCTTTTTAAAAAGAATTCTAAAAATAATTCATAGGCTCCACCGGATCGCCGTTAACGTAAACAGTGAAATGGAGGTGAGGGCCGGTGGAAAGCCCCGTGCTGCCAATCCTGGCGATGGCTTCCCCTTTGCTGACTTCCTGACCCTGGTAAACCAGCTGGGTAGACAGGTGCGCGTACAGAGTCGTGACGCCGCCGCCGTGGTCGATCATCACGATATTGCCGAAGCCGCTCATGGAGCTGGCATCTATGACGGTGCCGTCCTGGGCCGCCACCACCGTGTCCCCGTAATCAGCGGGAATGTCAATGCCCGAGTGAAAACGTGTCGAGCCCAGGATGGGGTGCACACGGTAGCCAAAGGGGGAGGAAATATCGGTCCAGCCGGGCACAGGCCAGGCGAACCCGCCGCTGGAGGCAGGCCGGTCTTTTGAGCGCAGGCGGGCGATCTCTTTTAAGATAGCCTGCTCCTGAGCTTCCAGTCTGGCCTCCTCGGCCTCAATATCCCAGAGGCTGGCCTTAGCCTCGCCCAGCAGCGCGTTTTTCTCGCCCTGCCTGAGCGCCAGCTCTTTGCGGGCGGCATCCTGCTCGGTAATCAAGGCCGCTAGCATTTCCTGCTGAACCTGCAGGTCGGCTCTTTTATTGTCCAGTCTCTGGCGGTCGGCTTTGACCTGATCAATAGTAGACACGTCCTGCTGCACAACCCGCTTCAACATCTCCAGACGGTTAATAAAGTCACTGAAGTCCCTGGCCTCAAAAAGAACTTCCATGTAGCTGACATTGCCCACCTCGTACATATCGCGCACTCTTTTATTCAACATCTCTGTGCTCTGGTCAAGCTTCAACGCGGCCTCATGCAGTTCAGCCTCGGTCCTGCGCTGATTTACGCTGACCCTGTCCATATTGTCTTCCAGATCCTTGAGCTGAAGGTTTCTTTCACTGATCTGGCTGTTCAGGTATGACACCTGCCCCGCGTAATCAGTGACCACGCCCCTGGCCTGGTCGACTTCGGTCCTCTTCTGCTCCAACTGCTCTCTGGTCTGGTTCAACTGATCATCCAGCTCGTCCCCGTACGCTAAACCAAGAGTTCCCACCAAAACCACAAGCACCATTACCAGGAGAAACGTTTTTTTCTTCAAAAAACCTGAAAACAAACAAATCACCCTTCAATTAAGATATTGCCAGGCTAAAAAACATCAACTACTCAACTAAGGTGTGAATTTATTCACACAAAACGATCCAACATCTACCATCTGGCGACCCGATTGTTATTGTAGGTGCGACTTCAGTCGCACAAAATGTTCGGATGAATCCGAACCTACAATTAAATTCGAAAATCGGAGCTTTTTTACGCCTTCAAAAACCTGCGCATGCTGATCATGCTCCCCAACGCGCCGATGACCAGTCCCAGCACAAGAAGCCCTCCCATCAGCGGTTTAAGCAAATCACGGTCGGTCACCAGCTGCATAAAAGGCAGCGACAGCTGGATATTACCGATCAGGGAAAGGTATCCGAAGTAAACCACCAGCACAGCTATAAGCGAGCCGGTCAGCCCAAGCACCATCCCCTCCAGGATGAAAGGGAACCGGACGAACCAGTCGGTCGCCCCGAGGAATTTCATAATACCGATCTCCTTGCGCCGGGCGTAAACGGAAAGGCGGATAGTGGTGGCGATCAGGAACACCGCCGCTACGCCCAGCAGGATCATGGTAGCCAGTCCCGCCGTCCGGACCCACCTGCTCAGGGCCAGCAGTTTTTCCACCACGCCCTGTCCATAGCGGACCTGATCCACCTGGGAGAACGACTCCAGTTCCCCGGCCAGCGGCGCCACCTGGCCGGCGGTAATGGTCTTGACCCGGAGAGTGTCCGGCAGCGGATTTTTTTCATCCAGACCGGACAGGATGTCTTTTTTATCACCGAAGCTTTCCTTCATCTCTTCCAGCGCCTGCTGTTTGGATATAAAAACAACCTGGGTCACTTCCGGCATGGCCCTTATTTTGTTTTCCAGATCCTTGAGCTGATCCGGAGTGGTCTTGTCTTTCAGGAAAACACTAATTTCAACACTGGATTCCAGGTTAGCGGCAATGTTATTGGCATTCATCACCATCAGCAGCGAACAGCCCAGGATCAGCAGAGAAACAGCCACAACCCCAATCGAGGCGATGGAAATCCAACTGTTGCGCATCACCGACTGAAAAGCCTCCCGGAAATAATAGGAGATGGTCTTAATCCTCATAGCGGTACGCACCTTCTTCCTCGTCCCGCACGACTTTACCGCCGGTGAGTTCGATTACCCGTTTTTTCATGGTGTCCACGATATCCCAGGCGTGGGTAGCCATGATGATGGTGGTGCCCCGCCTGTTTATTTCCTTAAAGAGCTTCATCAGTTCCCAGGACGTTTCCGGGTCCAGGTTGCCCGTGGGCTCGTCAGCGATGATCAGGATCGGGTTGTTCACAATCGCCCGCGCCACGCACACCCGCTGCTGCTCCCCACCGGACAGGTGGTCCGGGAAAACATCAGCCTTCTCGGTAAGGCCCACCATGCTTAAGACGGCGGGTACCGTCTTTTTTATCTCCCGGTTGGAAGAGCCGATTACCTCCAGAGCAAAAGCCACATTCTCGGCTACTGTTTTTTGCGAAAGCAGGCGAAAATCCTGAAAAACCATGCCGATTTTGCGCCTCAGGTAGGGTACCTCTCGCGGGCGCATGCGCACCACATTTTTACCGTTGAAGATAATCTGACCACGGGAAGGGAGTTCCTCCCGGTACAAGAGCTTGGTCAGGGTAGATTTGCCCGCCCCGCTGGGGCCGACCAGAAACACAAACTCACCTTTATGAATGCGCAGGGTAACATCAGATAGCGCTTTGTTGCCACTCTGGTAAACCTTGGTCACATTTTGCAGCTGTATCAATCCCCGCACCCCTTAATTAAAAAAATGGACAGTATACTACAAGCTGTAGTAAAATTCGACGGTAAAAGCGTTGAATCCTTCCTGAAAAGGGAGAAAAAGAAAGAACCATTCACCCTCTGGCGAACGGCTCTCTCTATATAACCCAAATATACGCATCTTTAGAAATACTTTCAAAACTAAGTATCCCTGGGCTTTTCATGAGGAATATTATCCGGGTTTAAACCAAGCTTTTCAACTTCATCCCGCGCCCAGGCGTACTCTTCCGCAGTTAGAGTGTTATTTAACAGGAATTGGGCCTTTTGCTCCGGGGAATAGCTTTCCATACAAATATCTTTCCCACCGGGTGGATAAATCTTGTTTTTGCGGAATTCCTGCCGGATACGGATGAAGGCCAGAGCTGCTAAAATACCGGCGCTGTCAACCACCACATCCAGCGCCCCGGGTACCCGCGTGGGTGTGTACACCTGGTGCAGTTCGTCAGTTACAGCGAAGATAAGGGCAATGAAAAAGGATATCCCGTAGGGATGTCCAGCGGGCTTGGCCGGGTTAGCCACAGCCCTGAAAGTAAAAACTGTGAGTATAAAAAACTCCAGAAAATGAGCCGTTTTTTTCACTGCCAGGTCGAGCATGTGCATTTTCAAGCCAAAGCAGGGGTCCTTGGGGTCAAAGAACTTTTCGGCCAGGGGCAGCAGGGAGATGTTCTTATGGGCGGAAAAGAGAAAAATCAAAATCATCCAGAAAAGCAGGGGCATTAAGCGGGTGATAAAAGTAGTTGTTAAGCTTGCCTTCTTTTTTTCCATCATTTTGTTATCTTTCTAAGTAATCATATCCAATAGTGCTTATGCATACTTAGTACTCTTTTGATTCTTACCGGTAATTTCTTTTCTAAAAAGCCTAGTCTGTAACCGGTATACTTAGCCAATGTCAACCCTATAGCATAGGGTATCCAGCGATAATGACCACCTTGAAAGAGATAAGACAACTGCTTGCCGGTAAATCTTAGACCCTCTCCTTCAGCCCTGGAATGTTCTAAAATCCACCTGTTCGCATTTAAAGATACTCCAATATCAAAATAACGCCTGAGATACTCATATATATCATAATTATGCGAATGCCAGACCGCCGCTTCCGGTACGTACGAAATCTTATATCCCTGTAAAATTAATTTTGCGGCCAGAACCATATCCTCATTCATAATAATCCTGTCCGGAAAACCGCCGACTCTTTTAAATTCTCTTTTTCTAACAGCAGAGCATACATCGCTGAAAAAGAAGGTTTTAATACCCAATACCGGTAAATCACTTTTGCCCTTTGTCAGCGGCCTCTCCGGGTAATTAAACAGGCGAGCGAACTTTTCGGGGGGTATGGCATCGGGCATAGCTATTTGCCTGCCGTATGATGCGGCTATATCAGGGTTCTTTAGAGGTTCAACAAGGTTTTTAAGAAAAGAGGTGTCTTTGGGAACTGCATCGTGAGTTAAAAAGATCAGGATCTCTCCAGAAGCCATCTCTACAGCAAGGTTTCTTGTACCCCCGTGGTCAAAATCACACCTATCTATGATTTTCACGACGCATCCCGCTCTCCTGGCAAGGACAACAGTGCCATCATTGGAAGAAGAATCTATGACAATTATTTCCTCCGGCAAAGCACTCTGTTTTTTAAGTGCATGTAGAAGTTCTACAATATGCTTTTCACTATTAAGTGTTGGAATTATTACAGACAGTTTTTCTTCTTTACAATGAATTGTGTTCAACCTCCAATAGCGCTTCAGGCTCAAAACGATAGTAACTCCTGACCCATGCTGCTCCTTTTTTTCCAAGAACCGCACACAGCTCAGGGTCATTTAGAAGTTTTAACACAGCATCTAAGAATTGCGCCGGCTTGTTGCCCGGCACAGTAAACAGGCCTTCTTCTTCCGTGGCGTCAATTCCTTCTGAGCCTATATCAGTTGACACTACAGGCAACCCCGCAGCTAAGGATTCCATGGTTTTTATTTTCAAACCTGCTCCAAAAAGCAGTGGCACAATGGCTATCTGGGCCTTTTGAAAATATGCTTCCGGGTTTTCTATATATCCGGTAACTATAATATCGTCACCTGCCATGCTTAGCAGTCTCTTAGAGGGGGCATTGCCTACAATATAAAGCCTGGCTTGTGGTTTATAGGTTTTAATTCTGACGAATATGTTTTTTATAAACCATAGAATTCCCGCTTCGTTTTCCTTCCTGTTCATGGCGCCCCAGAACAGCATGGAGTCTTTCTCGCGGTTGCAATTGTTAGCTTTTGTAGTATGCATACTTTCGTGAAGTTGAAAGTCCAGGGGTAAAACTTTAATACGACCATCCAATGTGGAATTAACCGATTGTAAAAATGTAGCGTCCTTGCCAGAAGGCACATAAACTTTCTGGAAAACGGAATAAAAATTTCTTTCCCAGATTTTAACTTTTAGATAGTCCGTTAAATAAAATATTTTAAAAACAGGGTTTGAGTAATAAATTAATCTTCTTAAAGCCCACTGCACCATAACATCATGAAGATAGATTGAGCGAACCGGGATTTTAGAAAATGCCTTACTGTATACAGCCATTTGTCCATATTCACAGTGCACTCTGTCAAATATTTGTTTGTTAACAAGACAGGCTAAATATTCATCTGCTCCCTTGATAAATCTGGTCGCCACAAGAATTGGCAGGAAAGGATTTGATAGTGCCTGAAATATTCTCGAAGAGTTGCTTATATCAAAAATTTTTACACTACTGCAATAAAATTTTAGATCGGAAAGATCATAAGCCTTTTCGGTTTCATTGCGAAAAGCAACAAGATGCACATCGTACTTTTCAGCTAAATATTTTAAGTTTCTAAAAGCGGTTTTTTGACCGGCTTCCCTTGCGCATGGTGATGGTAGGTGAGCAGATATAAAAAGAAGTTTTAACACTTTATAAGCTCCCTTTGCCTAGCTTTAAACATTTTTTCTTTTTACTATTCTCCTGCCAAGCTTGCCACATAAAAAATCGTAATGAGCTTGCAATGTTTCAACAATCTCTGCAAAATCCCCCTTGAACAACCGCTTTCCAATTTTTAAGAAAACACCGCCAATTAAAACTATTGGAAAAAATATTAGATAGTTTTTCTTCGTAAACAATAAAATATTTCTTTGATTATAATAACACTGAGACAACCCGCTTCTTTTAAACGATACGCTGCCTTTATGATAAATTAACGATAGCGGACAATATAATAGTTTCCAGCCATTTCTTAACGCACGGATACACCAGTCGGCTTCTTCCATACATAAAAAAAATCGCTCATCTAGAAATCCAACAGTTTTAATAAGCTTAGATCGCACAAGAAGACTCACACCAATTATATGTTCGACATCGAGCACCTTATCCCACTGCCCGTTGTCATTCTCATTATGCCCATAGTAAATGGCTTTCCCTTTCCAACGCTGAACGGTACCTCCACCGGCAGCCTGAATCATCTTGGGAACATAATATGAAAGCACTTTTGAACCAACCATTCCCACGTGAGAATCTGTTTCAGCAAGATTAAGCATCTCAGTTAAAGCATTTTTGTCTACAACCACATCGTTATTTAGTATCCAGACGAACTCTGCCTCTCGTTTCAAGGCATATTGGATACCTACATTATTACCTCCTGCATATCCTAAATTATCACCTGTATTGATAAGTACCAAGAGACGGTCTTGAGGAATTACATTCAGGTTATCTTCTATTTCCTTTATTCCGCCTGCTTCTGCGATAGCCCTGTCATACTCGACCCAATGAACCGGTTTGTTTGACTGTTCAAATGTTAAATAATTTGACCTTACTTCCACCTCTCCGGCAGCCCAGGCTTTTATTTTCTCCAAAGATCCATCGTCAGAACCATTTTCGACAACTACAATGCGATAATCAGCATGCTTTAAATGTTGCAACGATTCCAATGATTCAATTGTATCCTGCCAACCATTCCAATTAAGAATAATAATATATACCATTTCTATCCCTTTAACGTTTAATTATTGCCGAATAATAACATGAGTAATCGAATGCTGTTAGGTGTCATCCTTAACTATATTCCCACCTTTAACTGTATTTCCATCTTTTGATACTTTTACCAGGGTAAGCATAATAAATAAGTGATAAAATGATGGTGTCCAGAGAAAGAAGTTTTCAAAAAAGATTAAAGATAGAGCTGTAATGAAAAAAGCATAGTACGGCAGTAAAATTATGTTGGATTTCAAAAAAACATTTTTAAACAAACTCCATGCCAAATAACCTAATAATAAATTAAATACAACAATTCCAACCCAGCCAAAATCCGCATATATAATACCAAGATAAGTTGGAACATTATTAAATTCATTTGGCAAGTAACTTTCAATCCAACCTTGAGGTGCTATTTTTGCACGTAAAAAGGAAGGCAATATGCGAGATAGAAAAATTTGACCTAAATAGTAGTCATTAAAATTGTTGACTAACGAAATTAAATTTGCAAAAGGGAAAGAAAAATAAGATATTGACCATATTAATGGTGATGGGAGCCACCAATACTTCTTATCTATTCCAAACCCTATGAGAAATGAATCCTTACCAACTCTGGTATCGCCAATCCACCCTATAGCAAATAAAGCTATCAGTATAAACGACAATGTTAAGGCTATTTTGGAAACCGACAATTTATTGTGTTTGGTGGTCTTTTTTGTCAATAGCATTTTTAAAAACATGTATTCAATTATAGAAAGCATGATACATCCCCTGTTTAGCAATAGAATAAACCATGCAAATGGTACTATTCTAAATATGTTGGAGATTATTGGGGACCTTATAAAGATTGATAAAGGGAAAATAGTCCACAAAAAAGCATTCGCTATGGCAACAGCACTTCCCGAGCTGTCATATGTTAATTTATAGTTTTGTTCTGAATATAATATTTTTGCAATTAACGAAGGTATTGCCCCCTGATATATACTATAGGAAATCAGCAATAGACTCACTATTATCCAAAACACCAGAACTGGTTTTCGTAATTCTAATTTATTCTGTTCATAGGTTGCGAAATGCAATGGCGCCTTTGTAGCAATACTTAAAAAAGGTATTGCGAATACAATATTAAAGGTAGCCATTGAGACCAATGCCACCATCAATCCTGTTTCAATGCCAGGCATCCAATTAGATAGCTTTAAGCTATAAAGTCCAATAATAGCAATCCATATTAAATTAAATATAAATATTGGACTTAATAATAGTTTTTGCATTAATTCCCGCCTTGTTTATATCCATTAAAATCATGAAAAAAGTTTACTCAAAGGCGAATAGCTGATACCATACTAAATACATGCGATTCAATCAAAGCAATTTTTCAAATCCACAAAATTATTGTAATATAATGTTGCAGTTTCATTCTTTTTATTAACTAATTTATCTTTTGGTAAATCTATAACGCGTTTGACGTTAATCCATAATTCTTTACAGGGTGAACAAATTGATTGCTCTTCGATATCCCATGTTTTTAGGAAAGAAGTTAACTTGGGAATATTTTCAGTGAGTCCTATATGGGGAACTGCGTAAGACATCGCGGTTATATTACCATGCAGACTGGTACCAATGAATACTTTGGACATCGCAATAAGCATCATAATATCGTAAACACTGTTTCTATCAGGTATTATTGAAGGCGAACGCAATATTTTTTTTATTCCATCCAGAGCGATGTGATCCTCATGTTCATAAGCCCTGCCTATAGGCAATAAAACTGTCCCATAACCTAAATTATTATATATTTTTTCTAGCTCTGAGGCAATTATTGACTCGTTGCCTTTTGACCAACGCAGGTTTATCTGTAAGCATATATATCCCCCAGCGAATTGTTCAATAATTCTTTTCGTTTTAGCATTAACCATTTTCTCTAACTGGTTTAAGGGGAAAATGTCTGAAATACTAATGGCTGAATCTGGAGCTAATCTGCTGTTTACTTTAAGCATTTTCAATAACTCATGTGTTTTCAGGTCTCTCACCGATAAATGAGCAGCCCTGGATAGTTTATCCATCATAACGTTCTGATAAGCAGACGGCAGTTGGTCTATACCTGAGCCTCCAACGGTATTGTAGATGACTTTAACTTTAGCATGAAAGTCATCGGGCGATATTACCCACGGTAAAACCAGTTCTGAGTTGAGCAATTTCCTGCTTATATTGTCTATAAAGTTATGCCCAAACAACTTCCTGACTACTTTGAGCATTATTTTTCTAAAAGGGTCTGTTAAAAAGCAAGAATACATGACACTCCAGGTAGTGCTTAACACATCACCACCGGCTACTATTAATATATCCCCGTCCCGTAAGTTTTCTTTTTCAAACAGCCTTTTTATCGACTTGGTCGGCTTTCCTCCGTATAAACTAAGATCACTGTCAATCAGGCCATAGTATTCCAGGTCGCAATCGTATTTATTTGACCTTAACAGATGCTCTATAATCAGGGGAAACAGCAAATCCCCATAATTGCACCTGTCATAGGCTCCCAGGACCGCAATTTTCTTTCTCACAATATTTTCACCCTATACTATCTTCTAAAGTAATAATTTAAGATACTTTATTGCTATTAATCACCACAGATACTTAAAAGAAAAGCATACTCTCTGGGAGTAAAAATGAGCCCATTTCTAAACCCTGGGTCAGAAACGGGCTGTCATTTCTATTACTAAATACCTGCCTGCCGTTATCTTAAGATATAACTTTCAACAGACCATTAATCATTACCGCCGCTTCAGCCCTGGTTACCTGCCTTGCGGGCTGGAAGGTCCCATCCGGGTAACCTCTGACAATCCCTTTGTAAGCGGCCAGGTTGATGTCGCTCTTGGCCCAGTTCGGGATATCTCCGCTATCCGGGAACTCAATTAACGGTACCAGTGTGGGGTTAAGCTTCTGGGTGATAATCCTGGCTATAATGGAGGCCAGCTCAACCCTGGTCACCGGGCTGTTCGGGCGAAAAGCCAGACCGCCCTCCACCGTGGCGCCCTTTACAATGCCGGCGCGCACTGCCGCCGCCGCCGAACCTCTGGCCCAGGCGGGAATTTCGCCGCTGTCAACAAAGCCGGCCAGCTCACTTTCACCTTTGGTATCAAGCTTGAGGACACGTACAAGAATAGCTACAGCCTCAGCGCGGGTAATTATATTATCCGGTCCAAACGTGTTGTCGGGATAACCCTTAATCAAGCCCTGTTCCGCAAGTTTGAGCGCTATGTCTTTAGCCCAGTGACCTTCCAGGTCGGTGAAAGAAATCGTCTCGCCACCCGTAGGGGGTGTAACCGGCGGTGTTACCGGCGGTGTTACGACGGAAGTATCAGCGGTTGTGAATGTAAGTGTTAAGGAACCGTTATTGTTGCTACTGGTATCCCTCAAGGCGTTAGCCGGTACGGAAACTTTGTAAGTGGTCTTGCTGGCCAGGTCGGCGGACGGGTCTATGGTCAGGGTGTTGCCGCTGATGGTTTTTACGCTGTCAACCGCGGTTCCCTGGGCGTCAGTCAGGCTGATACTGCTGTAGGCCGATCCCTGTGCGAGTGTATTGTTAAAGAAAATGCTGATGGTCTTGTTCACCGGCACATTGATTGCGCCGTCCGCGGGGTCAGCGCCGGAAACATTCAACCCGGTTTGATTGGCTACACCGCCTGTTGTGGCTGCCTCAACGGTGGTAAAAATGAAATAATACAGAGTGTTATCTGTGCCGCTGCTATCTTTTACAGCACCGGCAGGAATATATACCGTATACTTTACGTTGTTGCTGAAATTCTCCGCCGGGTTAATGGTCAGTGTGCTGCCGCTGACACTCTTGACTAGCGTGAAATTACCGCCGGTGATACTGATGTTGTCATATTGGGCCCCAGCCTGAATTCCTTTGCTGAAGGTGACGGTGATGGTCTTGTCTAACGCCACATAGGCAGCGTTGTTGTATGGGTCGGTATCGGTTACCGACGGCGGCACGGGCGCCGCTGTGTTTATGTTAACTGCAAGGTTTACCTTTCTGATATCTTCAAACTCCATAATTACCGGCTGGTTTGGCTGAGCGTCGTAGCTCTGCGAGCCGATGACCACTTTAAAAGTTACTTCCTTGCCCTCAATTTCATCCGGACCTTGGACCAATAGCTTGCCCGCTCCAAATTCAGATGCGTAATAGCCGTTGGTAAAGTCCAGTTCCCCGCGCTTCACACCCTCAATATAGGCCTCCACCCGGCCCGAAGAAACAGCCTGTCCGTCACTTTTTTTCACCGAGCCGTAGTAGGACGCGGGAAACTCTGGGAGACCACCCTCCTCAGCTACAGCCAGACCGATCAGCCCACACAGCGCGGCCATGGCCGCAAGGACAGCTAGTACCACTAAACGTCGCAAGAATATACCCCCCTGAAATATTTTTATTGGTTAACTAATTTTCTCATTAAAGCCTCATCATGTCAAGCGGTGCTGTTAACATCAGTCTCCTTCCAAGCACGAAAAAACAAAAAAAACCAGGCAGCGTGTAACCACGCTGCCTGGAAGTAAGCTGTCGATTTTGACCTTGACCTTATTGCTATTGGGTCAAAAGCTCGGTGGCGGTGTCAGCAACCAGGGTGTTGTTTGCTGTACCACTGATCCAGAGCCAGTAACCGTCGCCGTTAAACACCGGTTCCATCGTATCTGAAGCTGTTAACATGTTACCGCCATCATCATCAATGGCCAAAACATTGGTTCCCCACACAGAAGAACCAAAGTTGCCTGTCACTGAACCCGGGTCGTAAACCTTCTTGCAAAGGTTGCAGGCAGAGCCGAGCCATTTGTAAACTTCTTCTGTTTCTGTGGCACATTCGTCAGTATCAGGTGCAGCAGCAGGCGCGGCGAAGTTCCAGCCAGGATAAAGAGTCCTGGTCGCCGGTACAGTTTGGGACAGCCTGTCGGTACGCCTGAAGACATAGTTGGCGTCGTAGCCTGTAGCGTTCAATGAGCTGCAGTCAGCCTGTGCGGTGCGCACGTAGTAGGCGTAAAGCGGGAGCATGGTTCCAGCTCCGGATTGCCATGTGCCGTTATTGTAGTAGAAAGCTGACTTGACTTTGTCGGCTCCTAGCAGGAAGTTCAGGTCGCCCGTTCCGGCAAGCGCTTTCGGAGTGGAGATGATCTGCCACTTGTCAGCAGCCAGGTGACGATAGTCTTCAACCGGTGTCACGAACTCAATGGTCTGCCACTCACTGGCATAAGTTATGCCTGTGGTCGCGCAGGTGACTTTCACCCTGACATCAAGTGAGCCGGTCCAGTTGCAGTCCGGAGCGCACTCGCTCATAATCGGATCGCCGCACTCGTCAACCGCGCCGCAGGGATCCGGGCACATGACGTAAGGTTTCGGGTAGATGTAGAAGTGAGTCTTGCAAGCCTTTTCCGTGTTGAACTGACCGAAGTTGTACGTCTGTCCTGACACATACGGAGCAGTGTAGTTGTAAGCAGTTGTGAAAACATTGCTCCAGGTGGCGGTCAGACCAGACTCGTTTTGGAACTCGACCATTACAGTCATGTTCTCTGCACACTCGCAAAGTTCTTCACCCAGCCAGATGGCTTCCTGGTATACCCAGCCGCCGCGCGC
The DNA here is from genome assembly GCA_964543575.1 of uncultured Pelotomaculum sp. Taxonomy (GTDB): domain Bacteria; phylum Bacillota; class Desulfotomaculia; order Desulfotomaculales; family Pelotomaculaceae; genus Pelotomaculum_B. Next base: position 6,259 of record CAZIYV010000005.1, on the reverse strand, counting down.
GATACCGCTTTCATCGACGACCTTGGCTGTACCAACCAGCTCAACTGACATGGGGTTGTAAATGTGTGCGCAGACCGAATCTGGAGTCAGAGACGCCAGCGGGAAGTCTGAGCTCGCGGTCAGTTTTACGTAGCCGTCTACGATAGGCTGAACATTGACTTCCGCATAGCAGGAACCAGCAGGAATGGTGATCTGGTTAATTTGATTTGGACCACAATTGTTGGGCAGGTAGAAGTGGGCGCCAACCATCGGCGGCACTGTATCCACGCAGCCGGTGTCGCTTGCACTTTCAATACCTGTCAGGTACACTTTTCTGTCAACAGTAGCCTTGGTGATGTTGCCGCTGTGATCGCCACAGACATTCGGTACATCGCAGGTGTCAAGCAGGTAGACCCTCATCAGCTGGCACTCATCTAACGCCAACTGCAGGCCTTCACAAACGGGCTCCCACTCATCGGTGTCTTCGTTGAAGTATGCCCACTGCAGGTCCTGGGGAGTGTTCGGCTCGACCGTCACGTCTTCACAGTAAACTTCGGTTTCGCAGTAAAGGTTGGTGAAGTTATCCACATTGGGCTGAGCGTTGATCTTATAGGTTTTGCCGCCGCAATAACCATAATCAGTGTTTACTTCCGGCGGTGCGGGCAGGGTGGCGGTAAAGTGACCGTACGAGTCGGTAAGCACCTGGACGGTTCCGGTCAAGGCCGGGCCGCCGCATCCATCGTCGCCGCATTCGTCACAATAGTCCGAGAACCAGACATCCACGGGATAGCAGGCCCACGGTGTATCATCGCACAGGTAGACCCAGCCTTCCACGGTCTCGTTGGTGCAGGCTGTAATCGGCGCGCTGGTGAACTGCAGGTCGATTACTTCAGGGATGTCCTTCATGAAGATAGAGCCGCTTTCATTAATCTCAGAGCAAGCGGTGGTGATATGCACATCAAATCCCTTGCTGCCGCCGGGGCACCCGTTGTTGGCATTCAGGTCCTGCTCAACGTCGCCGATAATCCAGCGGGTCGCGTATTGTTGAGAAGCATTAGGAATGATGAAGGTAGGCAGTGCCAGGGACACAACCTGTCCGTTGACAACGGCTGTGGGCTGGGCATAGTACCATACGCCTTCATTAATAAAAACTCCGCCTGCTCCCTTTTGCCTAACAAGGATCTTGACCGGGATGGTAAGCCCCGCTACATCGGGAGTAATGCCCGCCGGGACTGTGATGTTGACCACAACCGGGTAAGCCACCTGGTTCAGGCAGGTCGCAACTCTTTCATTGGTGATATCAAAGGTGTAGCTTACGTCTTGAGCATCGACACATGTGTAGGTTTCGCCGTCGGCATAAACCGTCATCGAAGCGGACGCAACTCCGGCAAACGCAAAGCAGCATACTGCGGCCAGAGTCAGGATAATCAGTATCCTTTTGGAAAAATCTGTCATTAGGTTCGATTCCCTCCTTTTTAAAAATTACTTAACGGAAAACATAATAACCGGTCAATAGGAGTTGACCTTCCTCTCTAACTGACTAATCCACCACCTCCTGTTTTAAACCCCACTTTGCAAAAGAAGGTAAACCACCTCCTAATGGGAAACGATAAAGATGCCAAGCTAATTATAGCAAAATTTCTGGAATTAGTGCGATCTAATAGAAGATACTGCTGCAATCAAATGATTAATTAATGTACCAAATAAAAAATTTTAATACTTGAAAATACAATAGTACTATTCTGTAACACCAAGCTTGACCTTAGTTCAATAATCCATCCACTTAAGGATTTTTTTTAAGCAAACAAAATTCTTTCTTGTGTTCCACTCCCTTGAACCAAAAACGCTTTTTGTAAAATAAATGTTCTACGATAAAATTTTTGGATTATGAAGGAGGAATTAGAAAATATGATTAGAATTAAATAATACGTTCAGAAATTTATGGCAAACCATTTGGAATACCAGCGGTGGAAGGGACGGGTTGTTTTTATATGGAAGCAAAAAGGACTGCCGGGCTGGAGGCCCTTGGGAAATATCTAAAAAACCTGCGCGCCAGGAACGGCTGGTCACTGCGCCAGGCTGCCGGGCAGGCCGGTTTAAGCCACGCCACCATCAGCCGTCTGGAAGGCGGCAAGATCACCACGCTGCCGGAGCTGGCCACATTGAAAATTATAGCCGCCGCCTACAGTGTACCGGTGGACCTGCTGCTCCAGTTTGTGGCCTCGGAAGAAGAAGCCACCGACCCGGGCAGTATATTGCCCATACCGCCTTCCCTGGGGACCATGCTCCGTGAGTGGCGGCTGAAGAAGGGTTTGAAGCCGGAGGAATTAAACCGGGACATCGGCTGGCTGAAACCGGGACTGCTCAAGCTTATTGAAGAGGGCGCGCGGGAGGTGACAGAGGAGGAACTGGAGGATATCACGGCCATACTCGGCCTGTCCCTGGAAGAAAAGGGTGAGCTGCGCTACCTGGGAGGCGTGCTGAACCACACTCTGTCACAGCACGTGCGGCAGGCCTGTGAGGAATCGCTGCGCGACTGGCAGTACGGCCCCGCGTTTGCACTGAGCATGCCGTTTTGGGAGGTGTTCGCGGCCAACAGCCACGCTGCTGTTTCATTGTTTCAACAGGAAGCCCCTGACGCTAAGGTCTGCCAGATCTCTCCCCCGCTCAATTACATGGACGTGCTGGTCAGCCCCAACTCGTACCTGAGCACTATGCTTTCCTCCAACAACTGCTGGAATGAGACTGTTTATAAGGAAGTAACCCTTTTTAAAAACTTAACCAGGCGGTTTACCTATAATTCCTCCTACCAGCAGTATATCCGCCGCCTGCTCCAGGGCAACTCCTTATTCAAGGAAGCCTGGCAGCGCAACCACGCCGACGCTCTGCGCCCGGTCAGCCTGGAATCGGAAATCACCATCAACCCCCCGGTGGAAGGCTACGGTAAAAAGCGCCGCACCCTGCGCTTCTATTTATTCAGGATCCTGCTGTCCGCCGACCCGCGGGTGCTGATCACCAGGTTCTTTCCCCTGGATATCGCCACCTGGGAATACTCCATGGAATTTGGCCATCAGTTTTTGGACCAACCTGTAAAAGCGAATTTTTAATTTCTCCGGTCCCGAATGCCAATCAACCTAACCTGAAAACATTCTGGGCTGCTTTATAAATGTAGGTGCGAATTTATTCGTCAGAGGAAAGGGGACACACCTCCTTTAGAGGAATGTCCCCTTTAGCCTCAAACAAGTTTGGCGCTAACGCGCCGTGTTCGATTGAAATCGAACCTACATCTATTTTAAGATATCTTTCAGACAGTCCAGCATTTTGTCCCTTGTCGAGCCTTTGGTAAAAAGCACAAGCAGGCATAAGAACGAGCAAAGGACAGGCAGCACTCCCACCGGCCAAAATTTAAACGCTGCCATGGCCGCCGGCGGGCAGAGCAAAGCCAGCAGCAGGGTTAACCACAGCAGCTTGCTTGAGGCCAGGTGGTCTCCGATTTTACAGTCATCCCACAGGCGCGCCAGGCTCATCAGCGCGTAGGCGGCCAGCATGCCCCAGGCGGCGCCGTTGATACCCCACCTCGGGATCAACAGAAGACAGACGGCGATATTGGAGCCTACCCCCAGCAGGGTAGTCCACAAAGCCCTCTCTGTCTTTTTTGTTATAATGTAGTTTAGGCCCAGGAAACTCGAAATACCGTGGAAAACTGCGGATGAGGCCAGGATGGGAATAATAAAAGCTCCCCCTTGAAAAGCCGCTCCCACCAAGGCGGGGTACAGAAAGGGCATGGCCGCTGACAGCGCCACAACCAGGACCGTGGTCAGCGCCGTGTATCCCAGCAGGACCCGCGCATTAAAGCTTTTTTTGTCCACATTGGTCATCTCAGACAGTGCCACGTACTGCCAGGCCATATAGAATATCTGGTTCCACAGAAGTATAATTGACGCGAAACGCATGGCCACACCGTATAAACCCACAGCGTCCGTCCCCGACAGCCAGCCCAGCAGCAGGCGGTCGGCAAACAGGATGGCTGTCCAGCCGATAGCGTTTGGCACCAGCGGCAGCCCGTACACCAGCAGTTTCCTGGCCAGCGCCCAATCCGGCTTCAATATGTCTTTCAGCCGCAGCAGGTCATTTGTGGCCACGATTGAAAAAACCGTACTAAAAAAACACCCGCCTGCCATCCCCCAGATCAGCCCCGCGTAACCCCAGCCTTTAACCACCACCAGGAACACCCCTGTAGCGGCGCCTGCCAGCGCACCTATGTTAGAGGTCGCCACAAACAGGAAAAGCTGGTTGCGCGCCCGGATGATATTCTGAAAATACATGCCCGCTGCTGAAACCAGCGCGAAAATCGCCAGCAGGATATAGATGTCTGTGCCTCTAAGCTGAAAAAAATTACCGGCGCCGGCTTGAGAGGAGAAACACACGCTCAGACCAGCGCCAGTAAATACAACCAGCGCGATGACGCCGAACAGGGATGTAGTCGTGCCTGTCAGTTTTCTGTGCCACTCCAGGTCCTGCCTGTCCCAGAAGAAACGGAACCCGGCGTCATGCAGGCCCAAGGCAATAATCGGAATAATAAAGCCGGCCCAGGCGTTAAAAAGCTCCACGGTGCCGTAATCGGAAGGTGATAAAAACCTGGTATAGATGGGCAATAAAAACAGCCCTAACATTTTACCGAGGGCCTGGTTTAAACCGAAAGCAATAATGTTTTTAATCAAAACCGCTAGTCTTCTCATCTGTTTGCCTTATCTAAAAATAACGTTCTGGGCTACCTTCATAAATGTCGGTGCGAATTTATTCGTCAGAGGAAAGGGGACACACCTCTATTTGGGGTATTACTTTTTGGACGAGGAATGTCCCCTTTAGCCTCAAACAAGTTCGGCGCTAACGCGCCGTGTTCGATTGAAATCGAACCTACAGAATCGGTTAGTTCCGGTAGTGACTAGTAGGCGCCTTTTCTGGCCAGTACCACGGTTATGGTACGGATCAGCAGGGTGATATCCAGCCACAGAGACCAGTTGCGTACATACCAGGTGTCAAGCTGGACGCGGTAGTCGTAATCTGTCTCACTTCGGCCGCTGACCTGCCAGAGCCCGGTCATACCGGGCCGCACCTGGTAGAAATAACGGATATTCTCCGCGTATTTTTCAATCTCCTGCTGTATTATCGGACGTGGACCCGCCAGGCTCATATTTCCTTTTAAAACATTAAACATCTGCGGTAGTTCATCAAGGCTTGTCTTACGTAAAAATTTGCCCACCCTGGTGATGCGCGGGTCATTCTTCAGTTTAAAGTCCCGCTCCCACTCTAAACGCAGCTTTTGATTTTCCCTTAACATCTTGTCTAAAGTTTCCTGAGCATTAACCGCCATTGTCCTGAACTTGTAGCACATAAACTCTTTACCGCTCCTGCCAATCCTCCGGTGGGCGAAAATAACCGGTCCGGGAGAGTCTAATTTTATAGCCAGAACTATCAATGTAAAAAATGGTATACAAAGGAGCATAATCAGGCTGCCGGCTGTCAGGTCAAAAGCCCGCTTGAGAATTGAATTGGTACGGCTGGCCAGATTATTGCGCAGGCGCAGGCCGAGAATTTGCTCATCGAAGAAATAATCCGCTTCGGCCCCCATTACCGGCAGGCCGAAAAGATCCGGCACTACCAGCACTGACTCTGAACAGCGCTGCAGCCGGTTAACCAGCCCTACTAATTCGCGGGAAGCCATGCCCGGCGCGGCTACAATAAAATTGTACACGCCAAAGTGCCGCATAACCTGATCGGTGTCCCTGAAGCCGCCGAGTACCGGTACTTTTATATGACCGTTGATCATCACCGGCTTATTCTTTTTCCTTGGATCGTCGTCCAAAAAGCCTGCCACCCGGTAACCCATAAACGGCTCGCGGTCAAGCGCCTGGACGACCAGTTTGCCTGTTTCGCCGGCGCCCAGCACCACCACCCGCCTGACCCAGATCCCCGCGCGGTACAAAGCGTTCTTGCCCGCGTAGCGTAGGACCGGCAGTGACACAAAAGCGAGCAGCCCGGAAAGGACGATCAGGGTGCGGGACACTTCCCCTCCGGTTTTGGCCAGGGTTACCACGGCCAGGGCTAAAATAAAAGCCAGGAATACGGACTTCAGGATCAGGGCCGCTTCACGCCAGAAAGAAAGCCTTTTAGTGTATAAACCCTCGTAGGCCATGCTCCCCAGCACTACCAGTGGCAGCCACCACAGATGGAGCGCGTAGTAACGGGGAAGTTCGGCGGGGAAATCGGGGAAGATCCA
>CAZIYV010000004.1:0-53921 GCA_964543575.1 uncultured Pelotomaculum sp. | reverse complement strand
GAATCTACCACATTATAGTTCGGGGGATAAACCAGCAAGACATCTTCCATGATGAGGATGATTATGATAAATATTTAGGGACAATTAAGTAGATTGAATTGTAAAGCGGCATAACCGTTCTCGGGTATTGCCTGATGACCAACCATGTTTACCTATTAGATACATTTCTTTCAGAATTGCCTTTTGAAGATGTATATTAATAGCTTTCATAATGGATTAAAAGAGAAAGAAATGCGTTATTCTTTATCATTGCGGGAAGAAACAAAGGCAAAAAGAGAATATTACTGATATAATATTTTAAGTCAGAAACTGTTCTTATACTAATCGTATGAAGGGAAAGATAATATGATCAAGGAAAGCGTTCTAGATATGATTGGCAATACGCCCTTAGTTAGTCTAGAAAAACTCACTGGGCTGAATATTTTTGCTAAAGCAGAGTATCTGAATCCCGGTGGAAGTATCAAAGACAGAGTAGCCAAATATATGATTGAACAGGCAGAAGCCAAAGGTATATTGAAGCCTGGCATGACCATCATGGAGCCTACATCGGGCAATACAGGCATAGGTATTGCTTTAGTTGGTGTTCAAAAAGGGTATCGGGTAGTTATTGTGATGCCGGAAAATATGAGTGAGGAAAGAAAAAAGATTATATTAGCCTTAGGGGCAGAACTTATTTTAACGAAAACTGACGAAAGCATTGGCGGATCCGTATCGGAAGTTGAAAGACGAAAAGCAAAAGATCCTGCGATCTTTGTTCCCCAACAGTTCGAAAATCCAGACAATCCACAAATACATTACCTTACAACAGCTTCGGAGATATGGGAACAAATGAAGGGAAATGTCGATATTTTTGTTTCAGGGTTGGGCAGTGGTGGAACACTGGCGGGAATTGGAAAATATATCAAGGAAAGAAATCCAGCTGCGAAAATCATTGCAGTAGAGCCTAAAAACGTTTCAGCCCTTTTGGGGCATGAGCCAGGATTACATAAGATTCAAGGAATCGGTGACGGTTTCATTCCAAAAGTGCTGGATGTCAGTCTTATAGATGGGGTTGTAGAGGTTACAGACGATGATGCGATTCAAACTGCCAGAAAGTTAGCCAAAGTCCAAGGTATACTGGTGGGAACTTCTTCGGGGGCCAATGTCTTTGCTTCTATAAAAATGGCCCAAAAGTATGGAGTGGGAAACAACATTGTAACAGTTTTACCGGACAGGGTTGAAAGATATTTTAGTACATCCCTGATATAGTGGCTATTTGGAACAATTGAAGGGACACATGGGACACATGGGGACGGTTCTCTTGTGCGAGCACAACCATTAGTGGTGGTGCTACAAATCAGTGACAACTAACCACTACGAAGACATCCTTTACCGTCGTAAAAGTTACCGCCACGAGAACAGAGGTACCCTTTGTAATCATAGTAGTCATCGTCAGGAGACCGTAAATATCCTTTGAAGTCGTAAAAGCTATCGAAACGTGAACGTAGATAGCCCTTGTAGTCATAGAAGTCATCACCTGGATCGCGTAGGTAGCCTAGGCAATCATAAAAGTTCTCGCTTCTTGAGTACATTTATTTCACCCTTGTCCCGTCTGAATATCTCACAGATCCCGAAAAAAGATCAATATACGCAAGCTTGTTACTTCGTGACGATAAATTGATTTGCTTAGCAATTCGACAAAATAGCAAAGCCCAGAGAAAAGAGTAAAACGAGAATCTACCACATTATAGTCCGGGGAATAAACCAGCAAGACATCTTCCATGATGAGGATGATCTTGATAAATATTTAGGAACAATTAAGAAGATTGGATTGGAAAGCGGTATAACCGTTCTAGGGTATTGCCTGATGACCAACCATGTTCACCGGTATCGGCACTACAAACGATGGAGCCGGAAAGTTGGAATCAAATAATGTTCTCTTTGCATATATAAGCCCTCCAGTTCTTTTGGTCCTGCTTGCTATTGTGCCTCTTGTTCATGGATGGTGAGAAACCGCCGCAGAAAATACATATAACTATTATCCATCCGATGTTTCTCATTGACTAAAAGGCTTCAGCTGCTCCATTTTAAAATGCGCATTGGCCAGGATGGCGGGCCAGTTTTCCACCATGCTGCTGATGTGCTTTTTCCATTCTTCGTTTAAGGCGTCCCAAGACACCAGATGCGGGTCGGTTTTAAGCTGTTCATCATGAATTTCACCGAATTTCCAGCCCGCCTCTTTTCTCTGTGCAAACCAGTGTTCATGCGTATATTCGGCAAGGCTGCGGATTTCTATTTCACTCAATTTGATCGCTTCAGGTTTTTTAATCACTGAAACGATATCATATTGAAGCAATACCAGGGCGTCCGGGATCTGTCTGATGTGCTCCCGATAGAAATTTCTTTCTTCCTCGGATAGGGTTTCCCAATGACTTTTTACTTGTGTCATTTCATAAATTGCCAAGGCCAGGCTTTCAATTTTTTCACTGTAAAAAACGTCATGCATCAAGTGGCGGGTGAACTGCTCTTCATCAACATGAAGCTTCAACTGCTCCTTGGAAGGAAGGTGTGACTGCTCCCATTTTTTGGCGTTGGTCAGTATGCTCATGTCCATGATTGCTTCCATAGACCTTGATTCATGCTTATATCTGGGAATCTTCAATAATGCCCGTAATACACCATTATCGATCTGTGCCTCGCCTCTGTCGTTAATCAGGTGGGGCAGCTTTCTCTCAAATAAAGATCGAAGCAGCATTGCCCTGCGGATGACAAACAGCTGGTCCACCCGATGATTCGATGGGTTTGGTCCAAGAATGTTGACATTCCCCCTCAGACGGCTGATGAAGTCCGGACCTTTGGCACTTTTAAACTCCATTAAAAACCGTTTCTTTTCCTCGTCATCCGTGATTGCCTCGCCGCAGAATTCCTCAAATGTGATGCTGGTTCCGCCTGCGAAAACGAAGATTGCCTTTCCGATGGGATGTTCCGTATCCTCTTCTCTGAACAATCCGTCCTGCATGGGAGCTAAAAAGTACTTCAGCCATCCCAGCTTTCCTTCAAAAGAAGCGTCAAATTCATCAAAAATGATCAGTGGTACCTTCCCCTCCAACGAATAATCCCTTGCTTTGTGAAAGACCCTGGCAAGATCAGAAGGCGAACGGAACTGGGACAAATTAAAATTTAATTTCTTGATCAGATCAGGTGCAATACTTGCAGCTACTTCAGTTACACCATAGGATTTTCCGGAGCCCGGGGTTCCGAATACAGCAATAGAAAGGGGTCTGATTGCGTTTTTTGTTGCAACATACTCACACATCAGGTTATTGATGCTCCGATAGCTTTCTATCTCTGTCCGGTCCACAGTTTTCAACTGACCGAACCGGGCAACCGGGATAAACTTTAAAACCTTCTCTTCACCGCTTTTTACGATTTCTGCGGCGATTTCCACAAGATTGGACGGGCTTTTTTCATTTAAAATATACCAGCTGTCCTGACTATCATTATTGACTGGGATGTGGATTTTCACATCCTGTACATTTTCTTTTGAAATTGCATAACTGACATCTTCCAAAAAGATATTTGGGTTGGGGAAGGTAAATGAAGATGTGTTCCTGCCAAAGCCGTCTACATAATATTTTTGTGCGGCTACAATGCCTTCGCGAATGCCATCATTGATTGAGAAAACCAGTTCTTCCTCTTTCATTCCCTTGGCAACAATGCTCTTAACCAACCCTGCGACAAAACAGGAAGTATATCCATACATACTACCCTGAATCTCCTTCGAGAAATCTCCCTCGAATTCATAGGGCATAAAATAAAGGCGGGATTCGGAGACCCCGTTACATTTATAATAGATTACGCCCTCCAGTCCGAAAGTGAGGATCAGATGCCTGCAGCCCGCGAGAAAGGAAAGATTCGGATTATTGTTCAGCTGCCATACAAAATCCTGTGCCGTTCTTTCCCAGGAGATGCTTTTGCTGATGTTCACGCCTTTGGCACGGAGGTCTTCACTGTTGATAATGATGACTGTTTTTTCGATATGTGTTTCTACCAGGTGCTTCCATAATGCACTGGACACATTCGGATTATTCAATTTGTATAGGACAAGCGGATTTTTCCCTTCTGTTTTCAGGGCTAGCGGCCAAAACTCCTCATTTTCATTAAATCCATTGTTTTCGTCATCGATGACGACCATTGCCGCATCCGCATCATCATGAACAACAGGAAGCAATTTGGGTAATCCAGAGGATGTTCCTGTAAAACCAAGATAGCGACTGATCCGGTACACTTTACTCGTGTCTTTTCCGCCTGGAATTCTGGGAAATGGTTCTATCTCTGCTGTGGAATGAAGGAATTCGTCTGAGTTTATGGATTCCTTATTCTGCATATCCGGAGAAAGAACCGGTTGATCGATTGCCAAAGAGATGAGCTTGGCCAACAGCATGGACTCGCCCGGCATTGATATGCTGCACATATTTACATGCGTTTGCCAGTTCCAGCCTTTCTGTTTCTGCGGGTAGCTAGTCCAAAGAAGTGTATTGATACAAATATCACCGCTTACTACGATGGTGTTGTTCCGATTCTCCATAATTTACCTCAATAAATAATTTTCTATGTCAGTTGACGGGATACATTGATTATACCAGCTTTAAATGAATTCGCCATTAAGCTGTGGTTAATTTCACTTGAAAAGTTTATCCACCAGGCCAAGCGGTTGGGAGCACAGGGGGACTGGGAGCACAGGGGGACGGTTCTCTTGTGCGCACATGGGTAATGCGGTAGAATGTGGGAAAAGCAGAAGGGTGTGATGATGTGCCCATAAAGCCACCATCTTTTGACAAGTTCGCTGCCATGCTCGATCGAGCCGTAGACCGCATCCCGTCTCATTTCCTCCGGGACTTGACCGGCGGTTTTAACCTGCGTAAAGGCAAAAAGCTTGAAGGCGAGTACTACATATTAGGTGAGTATATTGAGGACGGCATCGGGGGCTGTTTCATCATGTTTTATTATGGATCTTTTGTGGGACTGCTGGAAGATGAGCCTGACGATTGCTGGGAAGCAGAGATTATAGATACAGTGCTGCATGAAATGCAGCATCACCTGGAGTCGCAAGCTGGCCGTGACGATTTGGCCCGAAAGGAAATCGAGGAATTGGCCAGAGCCCTTCAGGATGATCCAATTGGCTGATTATTAGTGCTGTATTTATATTTGAATTGGGATTTACGATAAGAAAAATGCAAAGCAAAGCACAGAGGACATTAAACTCTCTGTGCTTTGATTCGTCAAATGAGAAAAACGTAAGACATTTTCCAATGGGAGAGTTGATTCAAGATATTCATTATCTGCTGTTATTATCGTTCTCATCATCAAAAATGGGTTTTGTCGCCGCTGGCTGTAGTTTCGTCGAAAAGAGTCTTTTTATAGCGGGAACTAGTGCATCTTCCTGCCACATCTGATAGCCGTATATCAAAATTCCATGGATACTGGCAACTATTGTGGTTTGGAAAGGACTAATGCCGATCAATTGTTCAATACCTCTATTACTTAAGAAGCTAATAAGCAAATACGTAAAACCAAAGTTTTGTATTACATTTAATACTAGATACCACCAGAAACGACCGTAAGTAGCATATAGCATCCAAATAATTAAAACAGGACTAAGTCCTAAATGGTAAGAAAGGCTTCGTAAGGGATATGCTGTTTCTTGAATTACCCACAAGTTCAATGTTATTCCTACCTCTACTACTACCATACTGGTCAGTGAAGTGAATAGAGCGGCAGGCATAAAACGCTTTATATCTTCTTTCTTCATAAAGATAAGCGTCAACCAAGGTAGGATGAACATTGACCATAATATAATTTGGTTACTCATAGTGAACCCCCTAACAGTAAATGTATAAATTATATTTTCCTTTAGTTTGCATTCTATACATTAGAATCTCTAAGCGGCCAATACGGTTACGAAAGCAAAAGCTGAACGTTTTTTTTCATGTTCGGCTCAAACCCTTTTCATTACTGACATATTTTGGTGTCGGAGGCGGGACTTGTACCGGATACCGCACATCATCCAGGCCTGGCGCGTCCTGGTTTAGGGCTTCTAGTGGATCCTGGCACCCGAATATTGTTACTTTTTTTGTTCTCGGGGTCAAATTCCAGGCGCCTTACAGAAAACCCCTCTTTGGCAATACGGATCATGTCTTCGAACTGTTCTCTGACATCATTGTATGCGGAATGGCCGCAGTCGGCAAACTCTCGAACGATTGTAGTGTTTTCCCTTTCTGCGTATGCCCTAATAGAATTGAGCTGTTTTCCGGCTCATGTGCAGCTGCCAGGAGATGACGCGGATACTTTGCCCTTACTGGCTGGAGATAATGCCGGAGATTTTTCTGGTGTTTACTGCCGGAATTCTATTGATTAGTATTAATTATTAATGCAATCGCAAACATATATTTTAAATTCTTCATTTAACAATGTAAGATAAAATTAGAGCAGGAATAGTGAAAAAAATATCTTGCTAAGTGAGAATGCTTTTGTTGAAGGTAAGCCGTTATTTTTTTGACGGGCGCTTAAAGAGCCATCTGAATGGTAGTTTTATAAGTAAGTTGACAAAAAGCCGGGGTTATAAACACACTTGCTTTTTTTGTTAATAAAAGCAACCAAATCGGAGGTAGTTAACATGCAAAGTCTCGACATCTATTGGAATCCAATTTTGGAAACCATGCCGGTGGAAAAGTTGAGGGAACTGCAGCTGGTAAAGTTTAAGAGGATATTGAAATGGGCGTACGATAGATCTAAACTTTACCGCAAGCTTTATGATGCGTCCGGATTAACCCCCGAAGATGTTAGAACGTGGGACGATATCAGGAAAGTGCCGATGATTGAAAAAGAGAGTTACCGGGAGGCCCAGCATAAGGAGCCGTGGCCTTACGGAGATTCTCTTTGCGTGCCTTTGGAAGAGGTCACAGTTTACCACCAAACCAGCGGCACCACCGGGCAGCCGATATTTCAGCCTGATACATGGCAGGACTGGGAGTGGTGGGCCGAAACCTGGTGTCAATTCTTGTGGGCGATGGGTTTCAGGAATACAGACAGGGTATTTTTCCCATTCGGTTACAATGTATTTGTTGCCTACTGGGCCGGCCACTATGCTGCCGAAAAACTAGGTTGTGAGGTTGTCTCAGGGGCGTTACTCAACACCGAAGAAAGAATATTGAAGATGAAGGAACTCAGGGCCACCGCTTTTATGGCTACACCTACTTATGTTCTTGGTATGGCTGACGCATGCCGGAAACTGGGCATGGACCCGAGGGATCTGGGGATCAAGAAAATCCTTTGCGCGGGTGAACCGGGCGCAAGCGTTCCCACCACCAAGAAAAGGATGGAAGAAGCCTGGGGCTGTAATGTATACGACCATGTCGGCGCGACTGAAATGGGCGCGTGGGGATATGAGTGTACTTATAAACCGGGTGGTTTGCATGTTAACGAGGGATTTTTCCTGGTGGAACTCCTGGATTTGGAAACCGGTGAACCTATAGAAGAGCCTAATAAACTTGGGAAAATCGTGCTTACCTCTTTTGACCGGATGGCCCAGCCATGCATCCGCTACGACAGTAAAGACGTGGCTATGTGGAGTGAAAATAACTGTGCCTGCGGCCGCACACACCGCGTATTTAAGGGCGGGGTTCAGGGCCGTACTGACCATATTACAAAAGTTAAAGGCGTACTGTTTAGTCCTGTAACGGTGGAAGAGGCTGTGCGCAGTATGCATCAACTAGGCAACGAATATGAATTAATTGTTAAAAAAGATGGGGAAGTAGACAAGATCATCCTAAAATATGAATTGGCGCCCGGCTTTGAGGGCCAGGAAAAAGCAGTGGAGGCCGAATTGGCCAAAATATTGAGAATAAAGGCCAACCTGAACTTTATCTTTGAAAGTCACCCTTATGGTTCCCTGCCCAGGTATCAAGTAAAAGCCAAGCGTTTTCAAGATCTCAGGAAGAAATTATAAAAAGGTGGCGATACGCTTTGACAGAGAAAACCCAAATTCGTGAAATGGCTGATATTATTGCAAATATTAAAAAGGAAGCGGAAAATTTAAAAGAATTGGGCTGCAGCTGTGGCAATAAGTGTGTTGAAATGAACGTTGTCAGAATGTCCGCAATGATAAAAATGCTGGAACTTAACATTACTGACGCCGCCGATATATTGAAGGCCTGACCTGCGCATGGCAATGCCCTTATTGATACAAGCAATTTTATATTATTTTATTTTGACGGATTCCTGGTGACATACTCAATACCAAGGGTCCGTTAAATGTTTATGTAGCTTCCTGTCGCATTTTAAGAAATCAATGAGGCACGCTTTAAAAAAGCAAAAGGCTGTAGGTGATTGTCCTACGGCCTTTTAAAAACTAAGCTTTGTGGTGTCGGAGGCGGGAGTTAAACCCGCACACCCCTAAAACGGGCTTCGTCTGGCGTCGCCACATGGAAATCGCTGGAGGCCTTGTGATAGCAACCTATCGCGGATTGTAATGGCACATATTTTTTCGTGAAATTCGGATACGTATGGTCTAGGTGTATGTTAAATGTCCTGCTGATGCAAATTTAACATTACTTTTTATAAGATATAACGGCAACTACTTAGGTTGATTAGGCGAGGCCATGTTTCCGACCCGGCCCCCTGGTCCGCCCATGCCGCCCATACCACCAGTGCCGCCGGTGACTGCGGAACCATCGTCAGCGATGCGGGTGACCGTGCCGGAGATGGTAACGCCGGCCTTGATGGTAAGTATACTGCCTTGCGCGGCAGCGCCGGCGCCGGCTGCTGCTATAGAGTTTCCCTGCAGGGTGATTGCACTGGCAGACGCGGGATCCCAGGCGCTGTCCAGGTCCTCACTGCTGTATTGCACTGCGATGGCGGTGGGTTCCGCTGCTGCCGCAGTTGAGCCGGTGGTAATGTTTGCCGTACTGTTGCTGGAGTTGCAGCCGGTCAATACGCTTATCGCTATCAGGGCTGCCATCAACAGGGCCGCTAATTTAGGATATTTTTTTGGCATGGCGCCAATTCTCCTTTCGTCTTCTTATAATTCGTCACTTCTGGTTGTCAGCCGGCCGCAAACGATGTTCAGATTGCCGTTGCGGCAGCGCAGCTCGTCCAGGAAGCTCTTTTCAATATCTGCTCCCTGCAGGACAATATGGTAGCGCAGTTCGTACAGGCTGCCCATATTAGTGGTCTTGACCCTGACCAGCTCTGATTTTTTCGTGTACCTGCTGAAGAGGTCATCGAAAAGCCCTGCATAGTCCAGGTTTTCCGGGATAGTAATTCTCAGTTCTTTTTCGGCTGTTTTCTGCTCTCCAAAGCTGATGGTGTTTAAAAAGCATCGTCATTAGACCGACGATGACCAGGAACAGGGCCGTTAGACACAGGGGGACGGTTCTCTTGTGCGAGCATGAGTAATGTGGTAGAATGTGGGAAGAGCAGAAGGGTGTGATGATGTGCCCAGGAAGCCTAGAGAAAAGAGTGAAACGGGAATCTACCACATTATAGTTCGGGGGATAAACCAGCAAGACATCTTCCATGATGAAGATGATTTCGATAAATATTTAGGGACAATTAAGAAGATTGGATTGGAAAGTGGTATAACCGTTCTCGGGTATTGCCTGATGACCAACCATGTTCACCTATTGGTGAAGGAGAGTGATACGGACCTATCGGTTTTTATGAAACGTCTTGGGGTGAGTTACGCCTATTGGTACAATTGTAAATACGAGCGATGTGGACACGTGTTTCAGGACCGCTTTAAAAGTGAATGCGTCGAAGACGATGCTTACCTGCTTACAGTCATTCGCTACATCCACAAGAATCCTGTTAAAGCCGCAATCGTCAACAATCCTGAACAATACCGATGGAGTAGCTGTGCGACCTACTATAAAGCTGAAAGACAAGAAGACAACGGTGTCGATACAAGGCTCATTCTGGGAATCCTCTCGGTTCATGAGGAATTAGCGATAGAGAGATTTCAGAATTTCATGGAAGAGGACAATGAAGATCAATGTTTGGGTGATGTTGAAAATCGACGACTGGGTGAAAGAGAAGCATATCTGCTATTCGTAGAATTGTTGAAGGGCAAACCGGTATCGGCACTACAAACGATGGAGCCGGAAAGTCGGAATCAGATAATGCGTCAACTCAGGTATGATTACGGTTTAGGTATACGACAGTTATCTAGAGTCACCGGTCTGCCATTGCACATTGTAAGAAAGGTATTAAAAACATAGAAGCACAGGAGAACCGTCCCCCTGTGCGAAGGAGAAAATATGTCATTTGATAAATTAAAGCTTATTACGCCTATTCGAGAGGCGTTAAAGACAGAAGGATATACAGTGCCTACGCTCATACAGGAACAGGCTATTCCCCCCTTGCTTGTAGGAAAAGACTTGATCGGGTGTGCCCAGACGGGTACCGGGAAGACAGCCGCGTTTGCTGTTCCGATACTGCAAATTCTTTCACAAGAACAAAGAAATCCTAAGGCGCCGAAAACGATTAAGGCTTTAATAATAACTCCAACGCGGGAATTAGCTATTCAAATCGGAGATAGTTTTACTGCTTACGGGCAATATTTAGGTCTTAAAAATACTGTTATTTTTGGCGGCGTGACACAAAAATCTCAGACTGATGCATTAACAGCAGGGGTAGATATTTTAATTGCCACTCCGGGCAGATTGCTTGACCTGATAAACCAAAAATTTATAAACCTTCGGCATGTAAAGTTCTTTGTGCTTGATGAGGCAGACCGGATGCTCGATATGGGATTTATCAACGACGTAAAAAAAATCATTTCGCATCTGCCTAAAATAAGGCAGACGATGTTGTTTTCCGCAACCATGCCGCCGGAGATTACAAAGTTAGTAAATTCTATTACGATAGATCCTGTAAGAGTGGCAGTTACTCCCATTTCATCTACCGTTGATATTATTGAGCAAGCAGTATATTTTGTCGGGAAAAAAGACAAGAAATTACTGCTTATTCACCTGTTGAAAGACAAAGCCATTGCATCTGCGCTGGTTTTTTCAAGAACAAAGCATGGAGCCAATAAAATCATAAAAGACCTTGCCAAAGCAGAAATACAGGCGGAAGCAATTCATGGGAACAAATCACAAATGGCGCGACAGCGGGCCCTGAATAATTTTAAGGCTAAAAAGACCAGGGTCCTGGTAGCGACAGACATAGCTGCCAGAGGCATTGATGTGGAAGAATTGTCGCATGTCATTAATTTTGACCTGCCGAATATACCGGAAACATACGTTCATCGGATTGGACGTACCGGAAGAGCTGGATTGGGGGGAGTCGCACTTTCGTTTTGTGATGCGGATGAAAAGCCATATCTGAAAGATATTCAAAAACTCATAGCCAAGTCTATACCTGTAATCGAAGCTCATCCCTATCCTTTAACTACGATAGAACCGGCAGAAAATAAGGATACAAAAAAGAAAGCGCCTGTCGGAAAAACCGGTGCAATTGGCTATTTCAGGAGAAGCATGAAACATTAGTCGGTGGAAAAATATGACGCTGTATTTTAGAAGTCTATCTTTTGACAGGCACAGGAGAACCGTCCCCCTGTGCCCTGAGAACGACATGATGGACCTGCCCGTCGTCGTGCAATTCAATGTAAGGACCCTCGTTCACGTCCTGCTCCGAAAGCGTAACCTCCTGCCCATCAATTTGCATGGCGGTCGCTCCGCCGGACTTGCGCGACGGATTTTTCACTGTAATAAGGTAGCGTGCGCTGCCAAAACGGTAGCTGACGGAAAACTCCGGCCATTCGCATGGAATGCACGGGCTAATGTAAAGCCGTTTGCCACGGCGGCGAAGGCCAAGGATCCACTCAATTCCGGCCTGGTACATCCATCCCGCGGCGCCGGTGTACCACGTCCAGCCGGCGCGTCCTTGGTGCGGCTCCACCGTGTAGACGTCCGCCGCCATGACGTAGGGTTCACCGCCATACTGCCGCACTTCATTCGGCGTGCGGGTGTGGTTTAGAGGATTTAAAAGTTGAAATAATTCAAAAGCCTTATCTCCGTTGCCAAGCCGGCACCAGGCGATAATGTTCCAGATGACACCATGGGTATACTGGGCTCCGTTCTCCCGGATGCCGGGCGGATAGCCCTGGATATAGCCGGGACTCGGATCTGTGCGCTCAAATGGCGGCGTCAAGAGACGCGCGACGCAAAGATCCCGATCCACAAGTTCGCGGTCGAATGACTGCATCGCCTGCAGCGCCTTCTCTGGCGGCGCTGCTCCGGAGATGACCGACCACGACTGGGCGATGGCATCGATACGGCATTCCTCATTGTATATCGAACCCAGCCAAAGGCCTTCGTCGGTGAAGGCCCGCCGGTACCACTGCCCATCCCAGGCGTGCTCTTCAAGTGAGGACGCCAGTTTTTCGCGTACATCCCGGTAGCGTCCCGCCCGCTCAACATCGCCACGCCCCCGGCACAAATCCGTGAACCGGTTCAGCACTTCGCAGAGGAACCAGCCGAGCCACACGCTTTCACCGCGGCCTTCAGCGCCGACGCGACTCAAGCCGTCGTTCCAGTCGCCGATTCCGATCAGCGGCAGCCCGTGTTCCCCAAAGCGCTGCAGAGCCCTTTCGATGGCTCGCAGGCAGTGCTCGAAAACGGCGCCGCTCCGGGTAGAGACTTGGGTCGGCTCGTATCGTTCATGTTCGCCCTCTCGCAAAGGTTCACTATGAAGAAACGGCGCCACCTCGTCCAGGATATTGTCTTCCCCCATATGATCAATATACCGCCCGACTGTGTACGGCAGCCACAGAAAATCGTCGGAGACAAGCGTGCGGATGCCGCGCTGCGTCTCTTCATGCCACCAATGCTGCACGTCACCCTCCTCATACTGATGCGCGGCGTGCAGCAAAATTTGCGCTCGCGTAAGGTCGGGACGGGTGTGCAGGAGCGCCAGGGCGTCCTGTAATTGATCGCGAAAACCGTAGGCGCCGCCCGCCTGGTAAAAAGCGGATCGCGCCCATATCCTGCAGCCAAGGGCCTGGTAAAGCAGCCAGCCGTTTAATAGTAAATCCATCTCCGGGCTGGGCGTGGAAACCGAGATCTGATCCAAAACACCATCCCAGAATTCCCGCACCTGTGCCAGGGCCTGGTCGCAGACACGGGCCTGGCAGTATTTTTGCGCCAGTTGCACGGCGGCGTCCCGGGAATGTTCACAACCGAGGAGGATGTAGACTGCTTGTTCGGCTCCGGGCTCCAGGGTGAGCTTAGCCTGCACCGCGCCACAAGGATCATAAAGAGGTCCTGTTTTGCCTGACAGGCGCTCCCTGCTCATGGCGGCGGGATTTTCCAGTGTGCCGTTGCGGCCGAGAAATTCTCCGCGGTCTGCCGTCCAGGACAGACCGTCCGCAGTGGCGGCACTGAGCTGCGCTTCGCCTTCTGCCGTCGCTTGTGGCCCGGCAGCCACTTCCGGTTGCGGATATACGCCTAAAAAGGCTGTGGTATCGCGAAACACCTCCTGATACTTGTTGCTTGCCAGCATGATTTGGGCAGACTCAACCCACTCCGTGATAATGAAAGGGGCGTTCACCTGGCGCCGTACACCCAGTACCCATTCCGCGTAATATGTGACGGAAAGGCGCCGCCGTTCGACAGTCCTGTTCTTCAATCGCAATTCAACCACCTTGACCGGATCGTCCAGCGGAACAAAAACGGTCATATCCTGCCTGATTCCGTATCTTTCATGGTAAAAATTCGTAAACCCTCGGCCGTGGGTAACGGTATAAGACTGGTCCGCCTGTGCGGTAGACGATGTGGCAGACCATACTTCGCCGCTCTCTTCGTCCCGCAGATAACACACTTCACCCGGTGAGGCGAGCACGGGATCATTTGACCACGGAGTAAGTTTGCACTCACGGCTGTTGCGCCACCAGGTGTAACCCGGACCGAGTTCAGAGACAAGGCAGCCGAAGCGCGGGTTGGCGATGACATTGATCCATGGCGCCGGCAGATGATTACCGTTTTTGAGTATAATTTGGTACTCCCGGCCATCCGGTGAGAATCCTCCCCAGCCGTTAAAGAACAACAACTGGCCCGCGACTTCCGGCGCAAGCGCAGCGAACCTGTTTAAAGGCGCAGACGGCGTGAGGGGCGCCGGGAAGACAGTACTTCGCCGGGGCAGTTTGGTCTGCGCCCTGAAGCTGGGACCACCTGCCCGCAGTACCACACGGGCTGCGGCAAGCAGCAGTGTCCTATCCTCCTCCGGCAGCTGAGCGGCATTGATGATAAAAACGCCTCCAGGCCCCGTATCACACCGGCTGACGACTTGTTCCACCGTCCACCGCAGCGCTTCCTGTAAATCTTGTTGGTATCCTCCCGCCGATTCGTTCAGAATAACCAGATCGAAAATCAGCCCCAGGCGGCGTAAATACTCGTGTCCGGCCAGCAGCTTGGCCACAAACTGCATATTGGCCCTGTTCTCGATCCGTGCCAGGATCACCGGCACGTCTCCGGAAACTCCGTACGCCCACAGGCCGGATTGCCCTTTCTCATTGGCAGTGATACAAAGCTTGCGTTCCTGCCGCAGCGGCGGAGTATATAGGATCTGGCCCGCAAATGCCTGGAAGCGCGTGGCCTCAGCGGCAGTCAGGCTCAAATGGCGCAGTTCGATTTGACTGCGGTTCCAGGCCAGTTGAAATGTCCGTTCTACCACCAGGTCCCCCGAGAAGCGGCTGACAATGTCCATTGCCTCTTGCTTCGTATCTGCCACAGCAGTCACAGCGAACAACTGCACTTGTTCACCGGGCTCAATGCCCAACCGCCTGCGCATGATCATGGCGGGGTCGGCCACAGAACCCACCGTTCCACGCAGGCGGGAACGGATTCCCTGCGGCTGGGAGAGTGTATGGCCCCGGCCGATAAAGCCGGCCCGATCGGTCTCGTATTCCACCGGCCCAATGGTACGGCCCTCGACCATCAGCGAATGTGCCGTCCAGAACGTTTTCTCGTCTTCCCGGCGAGGTCTGCGCCTGGCCAGAAGGCACTGGGCATCCTCTGCATATGCCGTTTTGATGAACAGTTTGCTGAAAGCCGGGTGCGTATCGTCGGCCATGGGAGGCGCCAGGGCCAGTTCAAGAAACGTTGTGACTTCAATGATCAGCGCTTCATTCCCGGTATTGGTGAGCGTCAGCCTGCGGACTTCCGCATTCCATTCTGGGGACACGCAGATTTCAAGGCTGGTCCGAACGTCTCCGTCCACGCGCATGAAGGTGGCCTGGTCAAGGGAGAACTGCGCCCTCTGTTCAGAAGACGGCACACGGCACGGCTGAAACGCCGGCGACCATACCACGTCGCGGGTAACGTCACGGATATACATGTAGCTTCCCCAATCGTCCAGCACCGGATCTTCCCGCCAGCGCGAGACGGCCAGACCTTCGTACCGGCTGAACCCGCTGCCGCTGTTGGAAACCATGGTCATAAATGTCCCGTTGGACAGGATACACACCTCGGGTGCAGGCGTGTCCGCGCTGAGGTATTCGCGCAGGGCGGCGCCGGTCACGGACGGCCTCGTGTATGGCGCGTGCACACGTGCACAAGCGGGATGTTTAATGATTTTAGGCCGCGCGGGAATACGCTCTTGTAAAAGCAGTTCTGCTGCCTGCACGCGCTTGTCACGGTGAAAGCGCTCGTATATTTTTTGCGGCGCCAGCAAGTTGGCCAGGGCGAGCAGGCTCATTCCCTGATGATGGGCCATGAAACTCCGGATGACCATGCTGGTCTGATCCTTCGGCAGCCGCTCGGATGTGAAATCTACGGCTTCGTAGTAGCCGTATTTGCCACGTGCGCCAAGCTTCTCCAATTTGTGCAAATCCGCCAGCCCCTGGCGTCTGGCAAAGGGCAAGGCAAGGATTGTCGCGTACGGCGACACAACTAAATCCTGCTCAAGGCCGCGCTTGAAGCCGAGGCCGGGAACACCAAAGGCCCGGTATTGATAGTTCATCCGAAAATCAAAGGCGTAGTAGCCGGATTCGGAGATGCCGAAAGGGACTCCCCTTTGATGCGCGTATTCGATTTGCCGCTTGACCACAGCACGGCAGGTACTCTCCCAGACTGTGTTCCGGTAGGTTCGCATAAAAAGACAGGGCATTAAATATTCAAACATTGTCCCGGACCAAGAGAGCAGCGTGACCCGCCGTCCGGCCCTGGTCATGGAACGCCCGAGCGCATGCCAGTGCGACACAGGCACATGACCGAGGGCGATGGCAATAAAGCTTGACTGCCTTGACTCTGATGCCAGCAGGTCATACAGGATCTGATCAAGTTCACGCCGCCCGCCGTGGTAGCCCAGGTGGAATAGTTTAGCTTTATGGCTGTAAAGCGGGCGAAAATCTGTCTCGTTGATCAGCGCCTCCAGGCGGGTGATCAGATTTTGCCCGCGCAGGCGCCATTGCTCCTGTACGCTCTCAGGCGATGATCTGCGCTTGCCTGCATCTTTATCTTTCAGTGCGGGTGTTAACTCCTCAGCAAAGGCAACATTTAAAGCTTCCGCCGCCTTACCGCGATACCGATCAGTACCTGGCTGTTCGTCCCCTTCGATGTCCGACTTGAGGCACTCCGCCAGCCCCTCTTTGACTGTCATCAAAGAGCCGACTAAGTTGCCGGAATCCACCGTTGACACGTACATGGGAGGCAGTGGTGCGAGGGTGACCGTATCATACCAGTTGTAAAGATGGCCTTTCCATTTATCCATGTGCTCAACCGTACTGATGGTGCGCTCCAAACGCTCAATCAAGCCGGATGTATTGATAAACCCGAAATCCCGCGCAGCCAGCGTGCAGGCGAGATAAAGCCCGATGTTGGTGGGCGAGGTGCGGTGGGCTATCCCGTTGGGCGGCTCGATTTGAACATTATCCGGCGGCAGCCAATGATCTGTTTCAGTAACGTAGTCCTCGAAGAATGCCCAAATCTGTCCCGACAACTCTCGCAATTCTTCCTCTTCAGCCGCTCTGAGCGGGCGCTCGGGCCGCTGCAAGGGCCGGTCCAGCCAGCGGACCGCAAGGGGAGCGATAGCCCATATGGCGCAAAGTGCCAAGCCCGTCCACCGCAGCGCCGGATCTGTACTGGCCGCCGCTGCCGTCGCAAAGAGGACCACCAGCGCGTAGCCTCCGTACATACCCAGCAGCGCAGGGTAGCGCCTGCCCCGGTTGCGGCGTTCAACTTCCGCGGCACTGACCCATTCGAGCAAATGACGTTTTGATACGAATAGGCGGTATAGGGTTTTGGCGATTGCGTCCAGCAGCAGGGCACTTTGAAAAGGCAGTGTTATAATGGCAGCCAAAACTTGACCGGCTGTAGTAAGCAAGCCGCGTGGATGCCAAACTGTCCGCCTGATCGCCGCCAATTGGCGAATCAGCGGTAAAAACAAGGTAGCGAACACAAAAGCAAGCCAGCGCCCTGGAGAACCGGGTAAGACGGTCAGGCCAAGCAGCAGTACTGCAAAGAGCGCCGGCGTCAGCAAACTGCGGCGCAGATTGTCGATCATTTGCCAGCGGGTGATTGGAGATAAATCAACCGGCAAAAGCGTTCCCCGCCGGTCGGGGGAGCGGTGAAACAGCCATAGCAGCAGTTGCCAATCGCCGCGTACCCAGCGGTGCATTCTCATCTGGTAAGCGCTGAACGCAGCCGGGTGCTCATCGATTAATT
The DNA here is from genome assembly GCA_964543575.1 of uncultured Pelotomaculum sp. GTDB lineage: Bacteria > Bacillota > Desulfotomaculia > Desulfotomaculales > Pelotomaculaceae > Pelotomaculum_B. The sequence continues at coordinate 36,219 of CAZIYV010000004.1, read as the reverse complement.
CGATGTCTGACATCAGTCCGGCGCGTAAAAATCCGCCTTCCAACAAGTCGTGACTGAGCACACGGTTTTCTGGAATACGTTCACACAAAACTTTCGCAAATGCCTCAACATCGAATATGCCTTTCCCCGTAAAAATACCCTGCCCCAACCCATCCTGGTATGGGTCCGAGGCGGCAAAGGCGTACGGATCGATGCCCGGATCCGCTGACGATAAATAAGCAAATCGCGAACGTAAGGCCGCCCCGTGGCTAATGCCGACACGCGGCTGCAGTACGCCGTATCCCTCGACGACCCGTGTCCGAGTATGGTTTAACCGTGGCCTGTTGTAGGGCAGATGCAAGGTGCCGATCATTCGCTGCGCGCTTCCCAGCGGTAATTGTGTGTCCGCGTCAAGGGTGACGATGTAACGGATACGCGGCAGGATGGCTGTGTCCCCGACTACGAAGTCGTAAGTCGTATCAGACTGTCCTTTAAGCAGTTCGACAAATTCCACCAATTTGCCTCGCTTACGCTCCCAACCCATCCAGACTCCCTCGGACGGGTTCCAGATCCTGCGGCGCTGAAAGAGGTGAAAGGTACTTCCACCCGGGCGGGAGTAAGTGCAGTTTAACTGCTCAATACCTGCGCGCGCGGCTGCAAGGACGGCAGCATCCCCTGGAAGTTTTTCCGCATCTGCGTCAACAAGATCACCCAGGAGGGCGAAGTGGATATTCGCGTCGCGGTTGGCCAGGTAATGCAGTTCCAGCCGATTCGCCAATTCCTGTACCTCTCTGACTGTGGACCAGATTACGGGAATGACCACCATAGTGGTCGCTTCAGGTGGAACCCCGCGCGAGAAATCATATCTTAGCAGCGGCCGCGGCCTTCTGGCGCATATAAGCCAGTGTGCCGCCGTGACTACCCACTCGCTGGCGGGCAAAAACAGCGCGATCAAAATCATCCCCCATTGGGCAGCGGTGAAGCTGGCGCCGCTGGCGATCCATACGGCGGAGCCAAACAGGGCAACTGCGAATAATCCTGTGAGGATGGTAAAATACGCTCCGGTGGCACGACGCAAAATACCTATTTCCGGCAAATACCGGGGGGTGCCGCACATTTTCAGCGCGTGCCGCAGTTCCTTAATGCCATCCGGTTCCAGCAGGTAGTAAGGGGCAAATGCATGGCGCGGCAGTTCTTCTGAATCTGCCGGACTGCCGGCAGCCTCATTCATCTGCGCCCGCTTTGCGCACGCCTGCTCGTATTCCTTGGCCGCAAGCTCGACAGCTTTTTGTGCTACCAGGTTTTCCGGCACACGCAAACGGCGGGCCAATTGCTCAACGCGCTGTCGCAGCACGTCACGGCCTGAAAAATCAAGAAGCGGATAGGTGCCGGCGCTTTCTTCGCGCAGAGTGCTCTCAACCATACAAATCTGCTCGAATGGATCATGCCAGTGCATGCGCGAAATTTTGCGCAGGCTACCGATAAGGTTGCCTGTGGTCACCTGGTAAGCGGCCTGAAGCTGATACTCGTAGGAAATGATTTGATCAAGGCTGTCAGGCCCATTTTCCAGTTTGCACATCAGCCATTCCCGTACAGTTGCCGAGTCGTCCGCCCATTCGCGCAGGTGCCTGACCAGGTGGACGATCACCGGACCGGAGAGCGGCATATCCTGGCCCGCTCCTTCAAGGACTTCGTTTATAACATCCGGACTTAACTTGGACGACTCTATTCGCGCCAGTAACCCTTCGACTAACTTGCACACCTCACGTCGTTCGCAAACCAGTTCTATGACTTTGGCCAGGCGCCGGATTACGGCGATGCGCAGGATAAGCGGGACTGCCCACGACTCTGCAATGGTCAAAACCGATACTTCCTGGTAAAAATTAAAGTATGATACCAGCGAGTCCTCGTCCAGGCTCCCGTCCACATGCTCAAGATAATCAGCACAGATAGACAATATCCTTATCTCGCCGGTCTTACGCAGGTGCGCTAAATCCCGCAAGAAGGCTTTTGAGAGCTGGTGCCGGATGACCAACACCTGTTCTTCGATGAACTCAGCATGATCCAGCAGCCATTCTTCCGCGGGTTGTGAACAGCTTGCATAGCCATCTTGCAGCGAGCGTATAAAGTTGCGTAGATTCTCGACGTCCGCATAAAACTCCCGCCACAGGCGCTTTGATGGCCTGCGTCTCACGTAAGGGTCGTGGGTCAGGGCAAGTTCATGAGCTTTTTGTCGGAGTTGTTCATTATTTAAAATCATAGTCCTCCCGAGGGAAACCAGAGTTTAAAAAGCGATTAACCTTTAAAAATATTCCCCTTTCGGATATCAATTATTAATTACAGCACACGGGGACGGTTCTCGTGTGCTTCAAGGTGCTTCTTACATAACTGAAAAGCACACGAGAACCGTCCCTGTGTGCCCCAAGAAATAGTTGACAAAAAATAAACAGATGTATAAAATGTTTATTATAAACCAAACAAAATGACGAGGTGTTTATGGATGGATGTTTCAGACTTGTTCTGGAATGCTTCACTGGAGGAACTCAAAAACGGATATGTCCAAGAAGAGGATTATTATATATGCCTGCTCTGTGGCAAAAAAATTGAGAAGGGGATTGTCTACCCTGAGGATGGTATTCTATTTGAAGCCGGAAGGTATATACGTGTTCATATTGGGAAGGTCCATGAATCGGTGTTTGAGCACCTTATCGACCTGGATAAACGGCTCACAGGTCTTACGGACCATCAGAAAAGCCTCCTGCAACTATTTTACCAGGGGAAAAGTGATGGGGAGATTCAAAAGGAAATGGACATCGGCAGTGCTTCTACCATCCGGAATCACCGTTTTGCTTTAAAAGAAAAAGAACGTCAGGCCAAAGTTTTTCTGGCGATGATGGAACTCTTAAAGGATAAGAATAAGCGCTCGCCAGGCTATTTGCCTCCACATAAAACGGCCAGGATGATCGATGACCGCTACAATATTACGCAGGAAGAAAGCGAGAGAATTATAAAGAAATACTTTCCTGAAGGTACGGATCGCCCACTTAAGACCTTAGATATGAAAGAGAAAAGCAAACTGGTTGTTCTAAGAGAAATAGCCAAAAGATTCGAAGCAAAAAAGTTTTATAACGAGAAGCAAGTTAATGAAATACTAAAAACTGCCTGTGATGATTTTGCCACTTTGCGCAGGTATTTGATCGAGTATGGATTTTTAGAAAGAAAACTTGACGGCAGCCAGTATTGGCTTATAGAGAATTCGCATGAGATGGGGGAAGAAGATATGGATCGCAAAAAAGAATTGAAGCAGCAGTATAAGGAAATGAAAACTGAGGGCGGGGTCTACCAGATCAGAAACACGATAAATCAAAAAGTGCTTGTGGTTGCGACTCCTAATTTAAAAACCATAAACGGAAAACAAATTGGGTTAAGGAAGTGGGGAGGACATAAAAACAAACAACTGCAAGAGGACTGTAATCAGTTTGGCGCGGAAGCCTTCGTATTTGAAGTCCTCGAGGTTTTAAAGGAAAAGGAAGAGGGTTATTTTGACAAGAAAGAAGAGTTAAAAAAGCTCGAGGCCAAGTGGTTGGAAAAACTGCAGCCATTTGGTGAGCGTGGCTATAACCAATTAAATAAAGGAAAGGAAAATGGAAAATGAAAGTTGTAGCGATTAACGGAAGTCCTAAGGGTAAAGCCAGCAATACTAATGTCATGGTTAGTGCCTTTCTAAAAGGGGCGCAAGAAGCAGGGGCACAAACTGTTAACATTTTTTTAGCGGAAAAAGAAATTAAACACTGCAGGGGTTGTTTCTCCTGCTGGACTAAAAGTCCTGGGAAGTGCGTAATTGAGGATGATATGGTGGAGGTACTGTCTCTGGCGGCAGGGGCAAATATTATTGTCTTAGCCACACCACTATATTTTGATAATATTTCCGGTATGCTGAAAGTTTTTATGGACCGGTTGGTAGTAACGGGTGATCCTCATTTTCAGAAAGATGCCAGTGGAGAAAGCAGGCACTTAACGCCAGAAGGAGCAGTGCCTCCCAAGCTGGTGATGATATCTAACTGCGGTTTCCCTGAAAGATCCCACTTTCAAGTGGTCTCCCTTTGGATCAAAAGGGCGGCTCTTAATATGCATACAGAGGTGCTTGGGGAAATTTATGCTACGCAAGGAGGCCTTTTAACCGCTCCAATAGAAGCATTGCGACCTGTTATAACCAACTATCTAAATAACGTGGAAAAGGCGGGAAAAGAGATTGCCGCCGGCAAGAAATTGTCGGAGGTCACTGAAAAAGCATTAGAGCAAAACTTCATTCCCGATGAAGTTTACATTCGGGAAGCTAATCGTAGTTTCGATACTCAGTTGAAGAAATAGGTGCGATTAATGAGGGCGTGAATACATGATAAAGGCTCGGTAGATGCTGCCGAGTCTTTTTATATGGTGGACAGGAAACCGGTCATGGGAAACATCTTAAGTGTATCTGCACAGAAAGATAGGAATTGTCAGATATGCAGAGAATTAAAACACTTTAAGTATTAAGTGACTTTTCCCTGGAAGGCGCCGGTTCACGAATGAAACAGGGAGATGTGCGGCAGGGGTTGTGCTTCATTTGAAAAAGGTAATAAATAGTTTGCCTGTGCCAGTGGCAGGGCTTTTACATTCCCACTTGTAATCAGTGCCATAGCGATAAAAATACTGATAGGTTTCTAATGAAAGCGCATATGGGTGTGCCGGCACTTAAATATTTAATATACTTTCAAGAAATACTGGCTGTTGTTTTTGTTGTTTATGTTTTAATCAGATATATTGGCTTTTTGGTTTATGAGGATTTATTTGCACTAATTGTTATTTTAAGGAGGAATTTTATAAAATAGGTCGAAAACTGTTATTATTCTATAACGGCACAATGAGAATATAATATTCAGAATTGGAGCTTTTGCATAAATGACCACTCTTGGTAAAGAGTGGTCGTTGCAGTTTAAACGGGATTCGACATATAGCGATAAATTATTTGCTGTATTTAAAAAATGAAATTGGGAGGCGGTTGAATGGGCTTATTCAAAAGAATTGGAGATAACATCAGAGCCAATCTGAACGCTATGCTGGACAAGGCCGAAGATCCTGTGAGAATGCTGGAGCAGTACCTGCGGGATATGGAAGATGACATTGGCGACGCTGAAATGGCGGCAGCAAAACAGATTGCCGTGGTGAAGCGTTTAGAAGCGCTGTACCAGGAGGCCCAGTCCATGGTTGAGAAAAGGGAAGCCCAGGCGGTGCAGGCGCTTGAGCAGGAGCGGGAGGACCTTGCCCTTAAAGTCCTGGAAGATAAAAGGGTCCACCAGGGCAAAGCCGCTGATTACAAGGAACAGTTTGAACGTGCCCGGGAAGTGGCGGATGACCTGAAAAAGCAGCTGCGTGAAATGAAAGACGAATTTGAAAAGATGAAGGCCAAAAAAGCCACTCTGGTGGCCAGAGCTGAAGCGGCCAAAGCTCAGAAGGAAATAAACAAGGTTGTTTCCGGTTTAGGTAGGGACACTGCCCGCAAAGGATTTGAGCGGATGGAGGAAAAGGTGTTGAAAAATGAGGCGGAAGCCGCCGCCAGCCTGGAACTAAGCGGTATGAACAAAAAACTTGACGAGGATCTGGCAGCCCTGGTGAGCAGTTCCAGCGCCAGGGAAGAGTTGGAGCGGCTGAAGGCTAGATTGAAAGAGGAAAAGCAGAAATAATTATTTGTCAGCGCTTGTCCGTTAAAAGATTATAGCGGGGATGTAAATAATGCTGCTTAAAACATTTGAGCTATGCTTCCTGGTGGGGGCTATCTTTTCGGTAGTGTCCTTTCTCCTGGGCCACCTTCTGCATTTTGGTCACCACGCTGACGGCGGTTTTGATACCACAAGTCACACGCATATAGATGGCGACCATCAGGGCGGCTCTATAATATCACCCTTTAAGCCGGTAGTGATCATGTCCTTTCTCACTGTCTTTGGCGGGATGGGTGTCATCGGTCTGAGATACCTGGATCTGGCCGCGATTTTTGCTCTCGCGGCAGCTCTTGTCACCGGCACAATGGCTTCTTTTCTAATGTACAGGTTTGTGATCGTGCCGCTGTACCTGGCGCAAAACACCAGCGCTGTTTCCCAACAGGAACTGATAGGTATTCCGGCGACGGTGACGCTGGATATCAAGAGCGGCTGTTTCGGCAGGATCACCTATGTGGTGAAAAACAACACCTATACCGCGCCGGCCATTTCTGACGAAAGTGAAGAAATACGTAAGGGGGAAAGGGTGGTAATTTTAAACATTCAGAGGAATGTGTTTAAAGTAACAAAATTATTATAATGGAGGAATGCGCATGTATCTTTGGGCAGTAGCAATCGTCTTTGTCCTCATCCTGCTGGCCTTCAGCGTGGCGGCTATGTGGAAGAAGGTTCCGCAGGACAAGGCCATGGTGGTCACGGGACTGAGAAAACGCGTAATCTCGGGCGGCGGTGGCCTCGTGGTCCCCATGCTGGAGAGGTCGGATAGAATTTCCCTGGAAAACATGAAAATCAGTGTTGAAACAAAGGGCGCTCTGACCGAGCAGGGGGTGGACATCAAAGCTGACGGCGTCGCGGTAATCAAGGTCAAGTCCGACACAGAGTCCATCCTTTCAGCAGTGGAGCAGTTCAACACCGGTCAGGAAATCAGTACCATCACGGTCATCAAGGATACCGCCAAGGATGTGCTGGAAGGCAAACTGCGTGAGATCATTTCCAAGCTTACGGTAGAGGAGATTTACAAGGACCGTGAAAAGTTCGCCTCCCAGGTACAGGAGGTGGCCGCTGTTGATTTGGCTGATATGGGCCTGGAAATCAAGGCTTTTACCATCAGGGATATCGCCGACGACAACGGATACCTAGAAGCCCTTGGCAAAAAGCGGATTGCCGAGGTTAAAAGGGACGCCGATATTGCCGAGGCCGAGGCCATGAAGGAGACCCGCATCAAGACCGCCGAGGCCAACAGGCTGGGTGAAGAGGCAAAACTACTGGCCGAGACACAGATCGCCGAAGCCAGTAAGACGAAGGAATTGAAGGTTCACCAGTACCGGCAGGAGCAGGAAACCCAGAAAGCCAAGGCAGACATGGCTTACGACATCGAGGGCAGCAAGGTCCAGCAAAGCGTTCAGCAGGAAAAAATGCAGATTGAGATTGTCAAAAAGAAAAAGGAGATCGAGCTGGCGGAGCAGGAGTCCATGCGCAGGGAAAGAGAACTGGAGGCAACTATCAGAAAGCAGTCTGAAGCTGAAAAGTACCGCCAGGAAAAGCAGGCCGAGGGAAGCCGTTTCAAGGAAATCCAGGAAGCCCAGGCCAAGGCTGAGGCCATCAAGCTGATCGGCCTGGCCAACGCCGAGGCCCTGAGGGTGGAGGGTGAGGCTCAAGCCGAGATTATTCGCAAGAAGGGCGAGGCGGAGGCCGACATCTTATTGAAGCGGGCGGAAGCTTTCAAGCAGTTTAACGACGCCGCCATGTCCCAGATGATTATCGACAAGCTTCCCGAGATTGCCAAGAGTATCGCTGAACCCCTGACCAAGGTGGAGAAAATTGTCATCGTGGACTCCGGCAGCGGCCAGGGCCCAAGGGGAGCGGCTAAACTCACCCATTATATAACCGACATTATGGCAGGATTGCCTGAAAGCGTCAAAGGCCTTACCGGTATTGACTTAAACGACATCTTGAAAAAAGCCCTGGCCAAAGCGGAACTGATTGAAGGCGATGCCGAGCAGTAGCCGGATTCACAGTGCCGCCCCGCCCGGTATCCAGGATGCAGCAGCGGCCTGCCGGGGTAATCGGCCATATAGTTTTATCCGACAGCGAGGTTATTGGTGTCATCATAACGGCCAGCCAGTATCTTTTAAACCAGCATATCAGGGCTTACGGCGCTACCTTTAAAGATGAATACAGGGCAATTTTCAAAGGGTTCATATTTGAAGAAATAGATAATATTGAAAGGCTTATTAATATGGGGAGAACCAGAAACCTCATGCTCACCCCTCCTCAAGTCACATCTAAGAGGGGTTAGATCTCCCCCATGGTAAAATTTTGTTCAAGGTACCATGGTGACCTGGTTGACGCGTCTGAATTCCTCAGGCGCGTTTTTATTTTGGACACCTTTGTAAATACTGATAATCAAAAACAAAATTATTAATAGATTGTTAATAATTTAGAAAATATTCTTTGTTATTATATTCAGCATAGATAACGTCTTAATATATCGAGGTGATGTTCATGTTGGAAATCAAGAACCTCTCCGTATCCCTGGAAGGGAAAAACGGTACTGTTGAAATCCTGCGCAATATCAATTTAAAATTGGAAGACCATAAACTATATGTTTTTACCGGGCCAAACGGCGGCGGCAAGTCCACCCTGGCCAAAGCAATCATGGGCATTTACAAACAAACTTCCGGTGAGATCTTGTTAAACGGCCAGGATATTTCATCACTCAGTATCACCGAGCGGGCCCTTTTGGGGATCGGCTACGCTTTCCAGCAGCCGCCCCGTTTCAAAGGTTTAACGGTCGGCAAAATGCTTGAAATAGCCGCGGGTAAAAACAGAACCTGTGAGGAGTGCAATTTTCTTTACAACGTGGGGCTTTGCCCCCAGGACTATATTGGCAGAGAGGTTGACAGCAGCCTTTCCGGCGGGGAAGTGAAACGGATAGAGATTGCCACGCTGTTGGTCAGGAACCTGAAGGTTGCCATCTACGATGAGCCGGAGGCAGGCATTGATTTGTGGAGTTTTAACCGGCTGATCGAGACCTTCAATAATCTTCACGCACAGTATGATACAACCATTATTTTGATATCACACCAGGAAAGGATTATTAATCTGGCTGACGAGATTATCCTGGTTGCCGATGGAATTATTAAAGAGAAGGGTAAAAGAGACGAGGTCTGGCCCCTGATCATGCAGAACGCAACATGCTCATGCCGCACAAGCTGCAGCGAAAGGGTGGGTGAAAATGCTGAATAGCATTGATAAACATATCTTAGAAATAGTCGCTGATCTGCACGGCACTCCGAGGGGAGCTTATAATATCCGTAAAAACGGGGCCGGGGTTGACCGTAGTATCACTGCTAATATTGAGATCAGGACAAAGATAGACAAGCCCGGCATTGACGTTATTGTCAAACCCGGCGCCAAGGGGGAGAGCATTCACATCCCAGTCATCCTGACAGCTGAAGGTTTGCACGATCTTGTTTATAATACTTTTGATATCGGCGAAGGTGCGGATGTAACCATCATCGCTGGCTGCGGCATCCACAACCCGGGTGAAAAAAACGCTCAACACGATGGTGTGCATGATTTCATTGTCCGCAAAGGCGCCAGGATGCGCTACGTGGAAAAGCACTATGGCGAGGGCAAAGGCAGCGGTAAAAAAATTCTTAACCCCAGGACCATAGTTGTAGTTGAAGAAGATGGCTACGCCGAGATGGAAATGGTCCAGATCAGCGGTGTTGACAATACCCTGCGCGAAACAGAGGCCAGGGTGCATGCTAACGCGCACCTGTTTGTAACCGAGCGCATGCTTACCGACGGAGATCAATTTGCCGAGTCGAGAATAACTGTTGAACTCGCAGGCCTGGATTCTTCCACGCAGGTTATCTCCCGCTCGGTGGCCAGGGACAGGTCACAGCAGATTTTTTATCCGCGTGTTATCGGGCTGAACCGCTGCCGGGGCCATGTGCAGTGTGACGCCATTATAATGCAGGAGGCCAGGATTCGTTCAATCCCGGAAATTTCCGCTCAACATGCCGATTCACAGCTGGTGCATGAGGCCGCTATCGGTAAAATAGCCGGTGAGCAGTTGATCAAGTTGATGACACTGGGGCTTTCAGAAAAAGAAGCCGAGGATACCATCCTGGAGGGCTTTTTAAAATAATCTGTTTTATAAGCAGCCACTCGTTTAAACGCGGGTGGTTTTTTTGTCACAAGTTGCCTTTTACTGAAAAAGGAGTTTTGAACAGTTCCAAGAATAATAAAATGAAGGGGAGGGAATGCGCATGGGTTATATATTTGAGTTAAAAGAGCAAGAGGCAATACCTGTTTTGTCAATTAGAACAAGAATACCGTTTGATGATTTACCGGCAGTAATTGGTGAATCCTATCGAAAGATTGCGCATTACCTGGCTGAACTCGGCGAACAGCCTGCAGGTGCGCCGTATACAGCCTATTACAACCTTGATATGCTGGATTTAGACATTGAAATGGGTTTTCCGGTTGCGAAGACGCTGCCCGGCAAAGGTGAGATAAAACCCGGTGAAGTCCCCAGTGGCAGGTATGTATCCTGTATGTATAAAGGAGCATACAGTCAAATGGAGCAGACATATTATGAAATGTTTAAATGGATCGAAGAAAACGGCTACGAGCAAAAGGGTGTGTACTACGAGTACTACTATAATTCACCGCAAGAAGTGCCTGACCACGAGCTTCTGACCAAGATCTCCCTGCCAATAAAATAAGAGTGTGATAATTTTTTATTTGAAAAACGAGTCGACAAAATAGTACAATGTGGTAGGGGTAGACTGACCGGGCTATGGAGTTATTCCGGCGGATTTTCTGGTAATGTTGGGAGTGGTTTAAGTGATTGAAAAAGTCCTGTCTAATATTTATAGAATTGAAGTGCCTTTGCCGGGGAATCCCCTCAAGGTTCTAAATGCCTATCTGATCAAAGGCAGGGGACGGAACCTGCTTATAGATACCGGCTTTAATCAGGAAGAATGCAGGGAAGCGCTGTTTAACGGTCTGAGCATACTGGGAGCGGCTTTAGAGGAGACGGACATTTTTATTACCCACCTGCATGCCGACCACTGCGGGCTTGTCTCGTCTCTGGCCAGAGAACAGTCTGTGATATACTGCGGCGAGGTTGACGCGGAGCGCATTAACTGGTCACTATCCCCCACCTACTGGTCAGAAAACCTGGCCTTTACAGGTTCATACGGGTTCCCGCTGCGGGATCTCAGTAAAGCTATGCAAAAACACCCCGGCCAAAAATACAGCCCGGACAGCGAGCAGGCTTTTAGCACGGTCAGGGAAAACGACATCATAGAGGTAGGCGATTACCGTTTTACCTGTGTGGAAACCCCCGGGCATACGCCAGGACATATATGTCTTTATGAACCTGAGAGCAAGATTCTGGTTTCCGGTGACCATATTTTAGAAAACATCACACCAAATATCACCATGTTTCTTAAAGGTTTAGCAGACCCTCTGGGCCAATATTTTAACAGTTTGGATAAAGTGGAACGGATGGACATAAGCCTTGTTTTGCCGGGTCACAGACGGATTATGAGCGACGTGCGTAAAAGGATCGCCGAATTGAAACAGCATTATGAAAACAGGCTGAATGAAGTCTTAAACGTTTTAAATAACGGCCGGATGAGCGCCTACCAGGTTGCCAGCCAAATCACCTGGGATTTAACCTATACTTCTTGGGAACAGTTCCCCTTGGAGCAGAAGTGGTTTGCCACCGGGGAAGCTATCTCCCACCTGGAACACCTGCGTCAGATGAACAAAGTCCGCAGATTTCAAAACAAAGAAAACCTGCTTTTTGAACTCATCGCTTGACACAGGCAAACGGGGACGGTTCTGGTTTGCCTTTATACGGATCCTAAAGCCCTTGCCATTGTTGAGAGCAAGGGCTTTATTGTTGTGCTATTCTCTTGAACGCGAAACCCATAGGAATGGGTAACTTTTCCTTTTGAAATATTTCTGTTATCTTAATACTTCTTAAGAAATGAATAAAGAAATTATAAAGTTAAGATAATAATTATATGAATAAAAAAATAATTCTTATAGTGGACACAACCTTAATTGGATTACTTGTGCAACTACCAAGCATCTAAAAAAAGGATGCAACCGGGAGAACCCGGCTTATTTATTTTTAGGCCTGAGGAAGGACATATAAGTTGAAAAAAAATGCAGGAGTGTTATTTAAAACACTGGCAGTAATATTCTTTCTTACTGCTCTCTGTTCTATATCTGTAGTAAAAAGGAATTCAATTACCGCTCTGTCAACTACCGGGTTGTTTCAGAAACAACCGAAGGAAGCACCCGAATACCTGCCGGGCAGGTATACCGCTATAGTTGACGAGCAGGAAAACGTACTGTCAATGATGTCCAGGACTGTATATATAGGCGATGAAATTTACACTTCCGAAGGGAAAATTTATCGACTGGACAAGGTGCAGGGCGACCGGGCTTCAGCGCGGTTTTTAGGCATTGATCCTCAAATATTAGCCGTTAATGAGTTTTACGCATCTCAGGAAGTTCCGGTAATTAAGGAAAAAACCGAAAACAATCCGGCGCCGCCGGCTAATTTTGCTATTTACCACACTCATAGCGACGAATCATACATACCTTCTGACGGCATCGCATCAATATCCTTCAAAGGCACTATCTACAATGTAGGCGTGATCATGGCCGAGAGTTTAAGAAAAGCTGGGATGGAGGTAAACCATGACCAGACGCTGCACGACCCACACGACAATAACGCTTATGTGCGTTCGCGGAGGACAGCTGCAAAACTGTTAAGTACCAACCCGGTGGCAATGTTTGACGTACACCGTGACGGTGTGCCTGATCCAAATTTTTACAAAGAGAAAGTCAGTGGTAAGGATGTGGCCAGTATCCGCCTTGTAGTGGGCCGGGAGAATCCTCGCATGTCGGCTAATCTGGATTATGCCAAACAGATGCTGACTGCGGTAAATAATGTCCATCCCAAAGTGGTAAAAGAGATTTTTGTAGGTAAGGGTGTCTATAACCAGGACCTTTCACCCACCGCTTTGCTTATCGAAGCAGGTACTTACACCAACACCAGGGAGGAAGCCGAACTGGGTGTTGACCTGTTTGCTGAGGCGCTGCCCATAGCCCTGGGAATAAGCTCTGCTTCTCCGGCTCCGCAAGGAAAGGAGGCTCCAGGCAAATCTACAGGTGCATCCAGGGGTGCGTGGAAGGCGCTGGGGTGGTTCCTGGGATTGACTATTTTTGCCGGCCTGGCCTTTATGTTGATTAACGACGGAAAATCATCCAACGTCAGAAAAAAGTTGTTGGATTTTAGCAGAGAGATTATGCCGCTAATCTCGCCCCGGGCGGCACGTAAACCAGAGGTTGATAACGAGGTCAAAAAGAATATTAAATAATACAATTGTAGAGCTTGTAATAAGTCCTTGATGTGTAAAACAGGCGATTTTCGGTGTTTGGGCTTGCTTTGGATGTTATGTCAAAGTGGATTGCCGAAAAATCGTGATGTGATTGCTTACTGGTGGGCGCACAGGTTGTTTTACAGGTACAGCATCCTTGGGGTAGAAGGAGGCCGCCGATGAGAAAGATGCTGCTGCTGTCGCTGGGGGACCTGAGGAATATAAGCAGGGATCTGATGCTTATGATGGTATTGCACCTATTCTAATGGCCATTGTTATGAAAATAGGATTGCCTTTGGCGGCAGCGGCTGCCTGGAATAGGCTGGCTTTTGACCTGACTGTTCATTACCCTTTCATTCTCAGCCTGGCCATCCTTTTTGTCCCTATGCTGGTTGGGACGATGGTCGGGGAATCCTGATGCATGTGGCTTATATCTATCTGCTGCTGGGACGGTTCGGCCGTAAGGTTATTTAATAGTTTTATAAATAAAAATTATGTAAATCGCAAATCTTAATAGTGCGAAGCATTTTTATATAAATGGGGGGAAAGTGTTTGAAATCAAAAATCTTCAAAAAGATAATGCCTCAGTCTTACACGATGAATACAGCACAAAAACCAATGCACTCGGGGGAGATTTACCATCTTTGGGATGCCCTGACGGCAAGCTACCGGGTAATCAATATTGCGGAAACCTACCAGACGAACACTCAGGATCAGGAAATCCACTTGTTTCTGACAGGGCTTGTCCAGGGCACCCTGCTGCTGAGAATACCCAGGCTTGAAAATCTCCTCAAAGACGCGGGTTTTGCCGTGCCTCCACGTGCCGCCAGCAAGACCCTGCAGGGTAAGCCGGGAGTGGGTCAGGAAGTAAAATTGACCGATGAAGAAGTTTTAAAGGTTATGATGACTTTGTCCCACTCTTTAATGATCCTGGATGCGAGAGGGGTAGGGACAGCTACTACAAATGATGCCATCCGTGAAGTCTTTATCGATCTTCTCAAAAAAACTGTTATAGCCCATGATGCTTTAATGATATTGGGGAGCAGCAGGCAGGCCTTCAACCCGGCGCCTCCGGCCACCGCCGCGCCGGGGACCATGAACCTGGGGGAAGTATACTGGCTCTGGGATGCCATGGGTTTCAGGCATTCTACCATCGTCCTGCTTGAAACCTATATCACCAACACAAGTGACGCGGAGTTAAAAAAGGTGCTCAACCATGGCTTGCAAAAAGTCGCCCTCCCTCAACTGGAGAATATTGAAACACTCCTTAAGAACGATGGATTTACCGTCGCTGCCCGACCCGCGACCAGAACGAAACAGCTGCCCGCGGGAAGGACCGGGAAAATCATCTTGAGGGATAGTGAGATCCTCAGTACCGTCATCACAGCGACCCAGATAGCTTTGGACCGGCATGCCAATTCCCTGGGTTCGTCATATCGCGAGGATATCAGGGAACTGCTTAAAGGTTTTATTTTTCAGGAAATAGACTATTTGACGATGTTGATCAACATAGGCAACAAGCGGCATCTGATGGAATTGCCGCCGAACGTCACGGCAAAAGTTTGAAAGAGGGGATAAAAAAAATGCAGTTTAAAATTTTAAAAAAACTACTCCCGTCTTCCTTCACCCTGAACACCGCTAAGCAACCAATGCATGCGGGGGAAATCTATTTTCTTTGGGAATCACTTACAGCTTCAAGCCTGCTGATAAATTCCCTGGAAACCTTTCAGATGAATACCGATGACAAAGGATTGCACAAGGTTATTCAGGATTTCGCGGTGCAAATTAGGAACAAGCGCATTCCCAGGCTGGAAGGGCTGCTGAAAGACGCCGGTTTTACCGTCCCGCCCCGATCGGCCACGAAAACCCTCCAGGGGAGGCCTGGGGTAGGTAATGAAGTCATACTAACCGATGAGGAAATCGTCAGGATCATGTTCAACCTGTCAAGCGCTTTGTTAAATCTTAACGGGCGGGGTATCAGCGCTGTCGCAACTGAAGAATCCATCAGAGAGCTGTTCATTGATCTTTTCAAACAGGATATGAAGCAGCATGAATATATAATTTCTTTCGGCAAGGGCAGGGGTTCCTTTCCCCAGACCCCCATGGCGGTGTCCGCTCCCCAGGGGCCGACAATAGGCGACGGTTACTGGCTTTGGGCTGAAATGGAATTTTATAGAAGCTCCAGTATCATCCTGCTGGAATCCTATTTAAGCAATACCAATGACAAAGAGCTAAAAAAACTCCTGGAGCATGGTTTATATGATATTGCCTATCCACAGTTAAAAAAAGTTGAAGATACATTAAAGGCCGCCGGATTTACAGTGCCGCCCCGGCCGGTAACCAGGATGAATCAGCGGCCTCCCGGGGTAATCGGCCAAATCGTTCTATCCGATGGCGAAGTTACTAATGTCATTATAACGGCGAGCCAATATCTTCTCAACCAGCATATCAGGGCCTTTGCCGCTACTTTTAGTGACGAATACAGGAATCTATTCAAAGGTTTCATCATGGAGGAACTTGACAATATTAAAAGGCTCTACAATCTGGGGAGAAACAGAAATCTTTTGGCCAGCCCTCCCCAGGTCATATCCAAGAGGGGTTAGTTTCTTAAAGAGGTGATATGTAATTAAATCCCCTCGGCAAGTGTTCGCAGGGATTTTGGAGGGTGCTGATCAATGTGGGTAACAAGCGGCATCTGATGGAATTTCCGCCGAACGTCACGGCAAAAGTTTGAAAGTGGGGTGGAAACCAAAATGCAGTTTAAAATTTTAAAAAAATTGCTCCCGTCTTCATTTACTTTGAACACCGCTAAACAACCGATGCATGCTGGGGAAATCTATTTTCTTTGGGAATCCCTGACCGCTTCACACCTGTTGATAAGCTCCCTGGAAACCTTTCAGATGAATACCGATGATAAAGGATTGCACAAGGTTATTCAGGCTTTCACTACCCAGATCAGGAACAAGCGCATTGCCAGGCTTGAAGGGCTGCTGAAAGACGCTGGTTTTACCGTCCCGCCCCGATCGGCTTCAAAAACGCTCCAGGGGAGGCCGGGGGTAGGTAATGAAGTCATACTTACCGATGAGGAAATCACCAGGATCATGTTCAACCTGTCAAGCGCTATGTTAAATCTTGACGGGCGTGGTATCAGCACAGTGTCAACTGAAGAATCCATCAGAGAATTGTTCATTGATCTTTTGAAACAGGATATGAAGCAGCATGAATCCATTATTTCTTTCGGCAAGGGCAGGGGCGCCTTTCCCCAGTCTCCCAAGGCGGTGTCCGCTCCCCAGGGGCCGACAGTAGGTGACGCTTACTGGCTTTGGGCTGAAATGGAGTTCTATAGAAGTTCCAGTATCATCCTGCTGGAATCCTATTTAAGCAATACCAAAGATAAAGAGCTAAAAAAACTCCTGGAGCATGGTTTATATAATATTGCCTATCCACAGTTAAAAAAAGTTGAAGATACATTAAAGGCCGCCGGATTTACAGTGCCGCCCCGGCCGGTAACCAGGATGAATCAGCGGCCTCCCGGGGTAATCGGCCAAATCGTTCTATCCGATGGCGAAGTTACTAATGTCATTATAACGGCGAGCCAATATCTTCTCAACCAGCATATCAGGGCCTTTGCCGCTACTTTTAGTGACGAATACAGGAATCTTTTCAAAGGTTTCATCATGGAGGAAATTGAAAATATTAAGAGGCTTTACAAGCTGGGGAATACTAGAAATATTATGGTCAGCCCTCCCCAGGTCATATCCAAGATTGGTTAGGCCTTCTGAGATCAGCCAAATTACATATCCCTTTGTACTCTGTGAACTGTACACTTTAAGCCGCTGACTGCCAAAAAGTACTGAGCAAAAAATTTAAGTCCTTCTAGTTTTATAAGAAGGGCTTTATTAGTGGTGTCAAGGGGAGTGTTGAAAACACCCAATTACGGCAATAGGGCTTTGTCAAGGGCATAAGCGGAAGCGTGTTTGAAGCAGATGTGATTATTTAGTTCAGCAATACTTGATAGGCCTCGGCCATTCTAATAGCGGTGGCCACTGAGCCGATTTGTTTGGCCGACTCTCTGGCTTGGTTGCCCAGGCGGTGTCTTAGTTTCTCGTTTTGAAGAATGGCTAAAGATTTTTCTGCGAGGTCCGCTGCCGATGGGAGGGTTAGAAAACCGTCAAATCCTTCATTAACCATTTCCGCGATTCCGTTGGCCCCCACAGCTACCACCGGAAGGCCCACCGCATGGGCTTCACTAACGATAATGCCCTGGGTTTCCGTAGTAGCTGCATAGATGAACAGGTCAGCACCGGCATAGTAGTTGGTTAGAGTCCGGCGGGGCAGGGCGTGGCCGATGATGGTTACCCTGGAGTCAAGGCCCATTTTGGCTGTCATGTTCCGCAGCTCTTCTTCGTAGGGGCCTATACCCACCAGGAACAGGCGTGAATCCGGGCAGGACCGGTTGATCATGCGGAAGGCTTCCAAAACCATATCAAGGTTTTTTTCTTTGCCAAATCTGGCTACACAAAGCAGCACTTTTTCTTGTGGTCCAATACCGTATTCACGGCGCAGCCAACCCGGGTCCGGGTTGGCAAACTCCTCCAGTTTAAGGCCAGTGGGAATGGCTTGCATGGGTACAGTTATGCCTAGTTCCCGTAATCGCTCTGCTAACATTTTAGTGGGGGTAATCACCAGGTTGCAGTTATTGCAAAACTTGCGTACAAAACCTAACACCAGCTTTCGGGCCAGGCCCGGAAATATAGGTACGTAATGCACATAGAGGTCGTACAGGGTGTGGTGGGTAAACACTAAAGGCAGGTTGTGACGCTTGGCCGTGCGCGCTCCCACATTGCCCAACAGGAACGGGGAATGGCAGTGGATCAGATCTATTTTCAGGTCCTGGATCATTTTACCAACCCCCGGCGCAAAGGGCAGGGCCAAGGAAAAATCTTTAATGGTGGGGGCGTTTATAGAAGGAAAGCGGAATATCCCCTCCTCTTCTTTTTGCCGGCGATAAGACGGTGCAAAAATGTATACATTGTGCCCAAGTTGCTGAAGCTCATGCCTGAATAATTCAATGGAGCGGACAACCCCGCTAATGTAGGGATAGTAGCTATCAGAAAACATGGCAATATTCATCCGAACCCTCCTGCATATCGCTAATTGAATTCATGGTAAAATGAAGGCAATATAAATATTCGACAATATTCGACCTTAGCGTAAAAAACACCTGTGTTTTCAGGTTGGTAACTATGCCCTGGTAAAAGCCATTCCCAATAAGGGAAAAAGTTAATTGTGGGTATTGACATATTAGAAAATATGATGGAAAATAACGATAAGATAAATTACACACTGTGTAATCATACATATTGTATAGTGTATAGTTTGTTCCTTAATAATACAATGCTCGTCAATCACTAATACCTATGGGAGGTGCGCAATGGAGCCAATGGATGTACCGGGCGAAGGCAGGATGGAGAGGAAGAAAAGGGAAACGCGGCAGAGAATCATTGAAGTGGCTATAGATTTATTCCAGCGACAGGGTTTTAACAATACAACCATGGAACAGATTGCCGAGGTAGCCGACATCGCCAGGAAAACCCTGTATAATCACTTTCCTGTCAAAGAGGCTATAGTTGATGAGTATGTTAAAGTCATCTCAAAGGGGCTGGCTCAAGAGACCTTTGATAATTTACAAAACTTGCCTGACACAAGGACGCGGTTATTGGCCGCGCTCGATAAAGCCTATGAGTGGGTAGAAATCAACCCGGAGATTACTGGAATATGTCTGGGATATCGTCTGAAAAACATGTTTATGGGACCTGGAGACAGCAGTGGTGAAACAGCTACTCAAAGCATTATGACTGAGATTATCAGGCAGGGCCAGCAGGCCGGCGAAATCAGGCGGGATATCTCTGTTCGACTGATGGTACAGCAATTGAATATTTCCCGCAGCGTTATTGTCCTGAATTGGTTAAAGGATCCGTCAAGGTTCGAACTTCGCAAAGAAATGGCAAAAATAGTAGACCTGTTTATATATGGGGCAGTTGAGAAGTAAGGAAGCCGGGCATAAACGACAGGAATTGATTAGCAATCATACTGGTACCTACCCTGAAAACATATTGGGTATGTTGCGCTGGTTAAATGTAGGTGCGAATTCATTCGCACAAATGTTACAATGACCCCAAACAAATTAGGCGCTAACGCGCCGTGTTCGATTGAAATCGAACCTACATTACTAATTTTCATCCTTCTGCTGGTGCCGCGTTAGCAGCATGGATGTCTAAAAGGGGAGAGTGCGCATGGAAAATAGTTGTCGGGGTTTCTTTTTCAGTTGGCCCGAGGCTTTTCAAGCCGGGGTGGAGGCAGCCGGGGGGAAAGGTTGGAACCTGGGGAGGCTCGATCGGTACGGATTTAACATTCCCGCCGGAGGCGTCCTGGCAGCCGGGGCCTACCAGATTTTTATTGAAGAAAATAACCTGCTTGAAGATACGGGGGAAATCACCAAAAGTGTAACTACCGCTAACATCGGAGAGAAGGAGACTGAGCAAAAGCTTTTCCTGCTTAGAGAAAAGATCAAGGCCGGCCATATCCCTTTAAATATCAGGGATGAGCTACTATCTAGCCTGAAAATAATCGGCATTATGGATAAACCGGTGGCTGTCCGGTCTTCGGCCACTGCCGAGGACTCCGGCAAGGCGTCTTTTGCCGGCATCCACGAATCGTTTTTAAATATCCAGGGCATGGACAATATTTTGTCTGCCATTAAAGGGTGCTACGCTTCCTTGTGGACACCCCGGGCTGTAGCTTACCGGCGAAAAATGAACTTTGAAGACGCGGAAGTGAGCCAGGCCGTAGTAATTATGGAGATGGTGGAGACCCGGGCAGCCGGGGTTGCCTTTACCTGCGATCCTCAGACTGGCCGCGAAGACCTGTTTGTGGTCAACGCCAGCTTTGGGCTGGGTGAATCGGTGGTAAGCGGCGCTATAGAGCCCGATACGTATTATGTGGACGCCTCAGCCTATAGTGCCGTGCCTCGTCTCATAGCAAAGGAAATCGGATCCAAGCAAGGAATGACCAGGACCTGCGCCAGCGGCGGAACCCGTTTTGTACCTTACGAGAATCTGGCCTCGCAGCAGGCGTTGTCAGATGAGAACATCGAAAAACTGGGTTTATTGCTGATGAGGGTCTACGAGTCCCTGGGGGACTGTGAAGAGCACCAGGATGTGGAATGGGCCTTTGACGGGCAGGATTTCGTATTGCTCCAGGCCCGGCCGGTGACCGCGCTAACCGATTATACCTTTGAGGCTTTAAAGAATAAGGCCCGGATATGGTCCAACGGTAACTACCGGGATGCTGTTCCTATGGTCATCAGTCCCATACATCGCCGGGTAATGAAGAATATTATCGATACCATTCAGTATACTTCTTTTTCAGAACCAGGCTATCCTATGCCGGGGGGTTTTCAATTCTCCCGTTTTCTCAAGGGCAGGCTGTACTGCAACGTGTCTGCTCTACAGTGGGCTTATTATGATTCCACCGGAATGCTGCCCAGGGATTTTAATCCCTTCTGGGGAGGGCACCAGCCAGAGATTGAGATAAAAGATACCGATCCATACAGCGGTGAGGTTGGCCTGGAAAGACAAAGCCGGGCGATGAAGGGCGTATCTCTCATCATGGAGGCGGCCGCCAATACTTCCGGTACTTTCGCTGAAGTTTCCCGTTCCGTCGAGTCCTTAATTGGAACCGGATTTGAACGGACTCCCGACAGTGGTTTCATTGATAAATACAATGAATTGGGCCGAATCATTAAGGCCTATAGCGAAAAATTCGCTTTTTTAAGCGGTGCCGGCACCTGGCCGCTCATGTTGTTGCTGCAAAAGCTGGCCGGATATTTAGGACCGAGAGTGATGGTCGTTTTAAATGGCTTAATGGTGGGTGGAGAAGCGGGGATAACCAGTGCCGACCACGGCTACCGTTTGATGGAGCTGGCCCAATTGGTCCGTCAGGATCAAGCCGCCATCCAGTATTTAACCGGTAAAGATTTTGATCCCCGTTCCTGGGAAGAACGTCTGCCGGAAAGCTCTCCTTTTAAAAAAGAATTCAGGGACTTTATCAAGGCGTACGGACACCGGGCGGTTTACGAGTTGGATATCATTAACGCCCGGTGGAAGGAAGACCCTTCATATCTGATGGATATCATTAAGAGCACCATGGCAACCGCGAATCCCGACCAATGGAAAGCCGGGCAAAAGGAGAAATTCGACCAGGCCTGGATAGAAGTAACAGAAGAAGTGCCCTCTGATGAGCTGGCGGAGATTCGAAAAGGGATCCGGGAGGCGCAAGAGGGGGCGGCGGTGCGGGAAATGACCAAATCAGTTCTGGTTATGGCTCTGAAACCTTATCGTTTGATGGCTCTTGAGTTGGGCAGCCGTTTTTATCAGCGGGACATTCTAGAGGAGCCGGGCGACATCTTCTATTGCTCCTGGTCTGATTTTGTTTCCATACTGAATGGAGATTGGAATGGTGATGGACTGAGGACCCTGGTGGCAGCGAGAAAAGCAAGCCAAAGAGAAAAAGAGGCGCTTGCTCCACCTGATGTTATCTTAGGAGAAGAGGCTATTTTTGCTGAGCCTGTCAGCCAAAGTTCCGGTGATTATTTGCAAGGGGTAGCGGCGGCTGCAGGAAAAGCTGCCGGCATCGCCCGGTTGATCAGACATCCAGGTGAAGGAAACAGGTTGCAGCCGGGAGATGTCCTGGTGGCGCCGTCCACCGACCCGGGCTGGACCCCGTTGTTTTTAAAAGCCTGCGCAGTGGTTATGGAAACCGGGGGACATTTGTCACACGGGTCCATTGTGGCCAGGGAATTTGGTGTCCCCGCCGTGGTGAACATACCTGGTGTCATGAAGGTCATTAAAGAGGGCCAAAAAGTAGTTGTTGACGGGGATGAAGGCAAAGTATTTTTCCAATAAAAACATAAGGCGCTCAAACATGTCTTTCATTTTACAATAGTCTGGTTGCGACCCGAATTTTTCACTTCATATAAGGCTGTATCTGCCCTGAAAATCATTGACTTTATATCTTCGTTTGCATTGTCCTTCTGCCATTGAGTACCACCAGCGCTTACGGTAATAATCAGTGCGTTGTTGTCAATCATAAATCGCTTATTGGCAATTTGCAGGCGCAGCCTTTCACCTATATTTTTTGCTGTGTCAAGATCGGCGTCAGGTAATATGATGATAAATTCGTCGCCGCCAAACCGTCCGGCGATGTCCAGAGAGCGTATACTATTCTTAATGATTACTGTAACCTGTTGCAGAACCATATCTCCTACATCATGACCCCAATTGTCGTTGATTTGTTTGAAATTATCTATATCAACTAACAATAATGATAGGGGCTGTTGATTCATTTGTGATTCTTCCAGCAATGTTTTTATCTTATTGTCAACGCAGCGCCGGTTATATAAGCCGGTGAGGAAATCCGTTTGTGCTTCTTGCTCTTTTAAATAATTTAACTTTTGCAGCCTTATATTCTGGACCTCTAAATTCTGTTTGCTTTCTTCAAGTGATTGGTTCGACTGCTTTATTGTGAATAGCAAGCGCTGGTTTTCAAGCAATGTGAAAACCTGGCGGGCTATGATCAACAACGCTATAATTACAATACCGGCTATAAGAGGATCTTTGGTAAGATATTTCATGCTTACAACAACAATCAAAAGACAAAAGCTGAGGTAAGGGACCATAATACGCAAGAACAGTACGATAGGCCTGGCATTATCCATCGAAGGGTCTGCAGATGATTTCATATCCGCATCTGGCTCAAGGATCCCTGTCCATAGCGAGGCAATTCCTAATAACCAGGCGCCTATCGGCCATAATGGGTCAATAAGGTTGCCTGACTCATAAATATTAATGGCATTTCCTACAGAATATAGTTGATCGGCAATAAACCACAGCAAAAAAGCAGCTACTATGAGTATGTTGCCTTTGCTTTTTCCCTTACCTGGCCGGTAAGTAAAGAAAAGTAACAGTAAAGCGGTAAGATAGCTGAGATCCGTGATCGGGTAAGCTAACGAGATCAGCTTTTCCATAACACTCAGGGATACATCATGGTAAATCGGCATTAATATGTATTCCCAGCATAATGTAGTGAGCGCAACCATCGTAATTAGAAGGTCAAGGCTGGTACGGATAATATTGTATATACTTTCAATATTAATATAGAAGATCATGCCTATAAAGTAGCAAAATGTGCTTATCAGATAAAAAGCATCGCAATTAGAAGGAAACATGACTTCTTGTTTAAGCAAAATTTCATAATAGAACCAGAGTAGATCGCCAAAGAGAAAAATTACATTGCCAAGCAAAAAGGCAGCCCAGGTTTTTTTATATTGATCAAGCTGCCGTTTCATACTCCAGCCAATAATACAAATGCTGCAAAAAACGCCAATGGGATTTAATGAATCGGCAATGATTACCTTATGGTTTGGAAACAATAATAACAACCCATAATAAATAATGATATAGGCAAAAAGGACTATATTGGCATATTTTCGTATCGTCTGGAGTCTTTCCACTCTTATATACAACTCCTATTATATATTTGTGCGGGTAAAAATACCTTCAATATTTATTATCGTATTTTTCCACCATTACATTAACTTTTCAATCTATAAATTAATAGGTGAGATAAGGGGACGTTAATATTTTCTCGCAAGGCGAGACAGGTCGATCTTTTTGTTTCACTAATGACTAGTAAATTTGGTAAGAGATCAAGGGATTTAAATGATGTTTTTGAATTGAATTTGACGGCTCGGTTAACGGGATGCGTGAAAGGGCCGTCGAGGATGGCGGAAGAAAGTATTATCCATATCCTGACTTCATATGTGCTTTTTTTGTCTCATCATTCAGGCTTTTAATACTTAAATCAGATTCTTACCCCGGATGTCTGAAAAAGTATGTATAATCCATCTCCAATGGTTAATAATGTGCAGGATAAATAGTATGGACAGAATAATACCTATCTTATCGTGTATTTCAATGTAATCGTGCCTGACATGAACCGTGGGAGCTATAAGCCAGGCGTAGAAGCCGGTTAGAGCCGTGACGGTTGTTAAAAATAATAACCACAGGGTAATTTTTATAGTTCGGTTTGGCTTTTTATATAGTTTTTTAAGAAGGACCGCTTTAAGCCAATTCATATGTAAAGAAACGTGTATGGATAAGCCCGCCATTGACATTACCGCTGTTATCTTGTGAAGCAGCAGCCAGCCAGACCTGTTCAACCCGAGTACAGAGACGGTGTCCGCCAGGTGCTCCAAATGGTAACTATGCTGGATCAGCAGGCCGGAAAACGCCATGATGACGAAGGGAAAGAAGATTATCGCGTCTAAGTAAAAGAAAACCGTTGATTTTTTTAACCTGGTAACTTTATTTATGGTTTCCAAGTTGTTTTACCTCCTCTGTTAGAGGCAGGATGGCTTTATGCCGGCAGGCCTTCAGACATCCCATGCAGCCTGTGCAATTTTCGGCGTTGTGTATGTGGGCGTGCCTGTGGCCCAGGAAGTCTATTTTCCCGATAACGCTGCATCGGCATGCCTTAATGCAGTCCCAGCAGGCCTGGCACAACCTGGTATTGATGCTGATGTAAGCGGTTTTTTCCCGGTCCGCCTTGTTGCGTTTAAATATCATCGTGTTTTAGCTTTCCTCCTCAGTTTCTAAGAAGATGTTTTAGGACGCTCTTCCAACATTGCCTCGCGGTATATCTTTACAGCCAGGTCAGCCTTCAGATCATTTAAAAGACCGACCACTTCCTTCAAAGATATACTGCCGTCGTGCACCCGGTCGATGAGCCTGCCGCGCAGGATCCTGACTTCGCTGCGCAGCATCCCGGCATACTGGCTGTACATTTTAAGATCATCCATAGTCAAACCCAGGTCAAGGAGCTTCTTGAACATCCTGCCGATGCGTTCATCCAACCTGCCGTAGCGATTGCCGCCCGCGGCGCAGGCAGGCGTCAGCAAACCCATTTCCTCCAGTGTGCCGATAGTTTCCTGCGAAAGGCCTGTTAACGAGGCTAAACCTGCTGCTGATAAAAACTCCCCGGCGTTTTCCGCGTCGTGGCCGTTAAACAGATGCTTCATCATGGACTGCATTTCCTCCACGTGGTCGGCTTTTTGGCCGTGGCGCCTGGCTTCTAAAATTATTTTTATAACCGAAATGGGAAGGTACCGTTCTTTCTGCAGTT
This sequence comes from uncultured Pelotomaculum sp., assembly GCA_964543575.1. Classification (GTDB taxonomy): domain Bacteria; phylum Bacillota; class Desulfotomaculia; order Desulfotomaculales; family Pelotomaculaceae; genus Pelotomaculum_B. The sequence continues at coordinate 10,823 of CAZIYV010000004.1, read as the reverse complement.
CCTTGATCAATTTTATTTCATTGATGATCACGGGGTGGTAGTATGCCATGTTGGGGGAAGTCTTCACGGGCGGTGTCAGCAGGCCTTCCCGCAGGTAGTAATGGACGGTCTGCGTAGAAACCCCGGCAGCTTTGGCCACTTCACTAATCTTCAATAGTTCTTTATTATTATCAGTTTCTGTCATCTGCAGCCTCCCGATCATATAGTATATATTATTACTATATACTATATGATTATTCCTGATTTTTGTCAATGAGGAAAATAAAAGAGCCGACTATAAACTGCGGTCGGCCTCGGGGGAAACAAAGGGATGTTATTTTTATTTCCAGGTATTTAGAACTCGGCGTTTTTGGGGGTTCTAGGGAAGGAAACAACGTCGCGGATGTTGGTCATGCCGGTCAGGTACATCAACAGTCTTTCGAACCCGAGGCCGAAACCCGCGTGTTGGGTGCCCCCAAATTTACGGAGGTCCAGGTACCACCAGTAGTCTTCCTTATTCAGTCCCACCTCGTCCATTCTTTTTTCCAGGTAGTCGAGCCTTTCTTCTCTCTGGCTCCCGCCGATTATCTCGCCCACTCCCGGTACCAACAGGTCCATAGCCGCGACGGTCCTGCCGTCGTCATTCATCCTCATGTAAAAAGCCTTGATTTCTTTGGGGTAATCCGTCACGAAAACGGGTTTGCCGAAGTGTTTTTCGGCGAGGTACCGCTCGTGCCCGGTCTGCAGGTCAAGTCCCCATTCAGCGGGGTATTCGAACGGTTCACCGGATTTCTTCAGGATCTCGACCGCTTCGCTGTAAGTTATATGTCCGAACTCCGACTTAACTATGTTTTCCAGGCGCTCAAGCAGGGACTTATCTACAAAGCTATTTAAAAAATGCATTTCTTCGGCGGTGTGTTCCAGTACATGAGTTATCACAGATTTGAGCATATCCTCCGCCAGTTTCATATCTTCCGTCAGGCCGGCGAAAGCAATCTCCGGCTCTATCATCCAGAACTCGGCCGCGTGGCGCGGGGTGTTGGAGTTCTCCGCCCGGAACGTGGGGCCAAAGGTATATACTTTGTTGAACGCCATACAATATGTTTCCGCTTCCAACTGGCCGCTTACCGTCAGGTTCGTTTCCTTTCCAAAGAAATCCCTGGTGAAGTCCACCACAGTTTTTTCATTTCGTGGGATTTTGTCAAAATCCAGGGTGGTCACCCGGAACATTTGTCCGGCGCCTTCCGCGTCGCTGCCCGTGATAATCGGTGTGTGCACGTGGACAAAGTCTCTCTCCTGAAAGAATTTGTGAATCGCGTAAGCGGCGACCGACCTGATTCTGAACACGGCGGAAAAGGTGTTTGTACGGGGGCGCAGGTGAGCAATGGTGCGCAGGTATTCAAAGGTGTGTCTTTTTTTCTGCAGAGGGTAGTCCGGCGCGGAAAGACCCTCGATTTCAATACACTCCGCCTTTAGCTCGAAAGGTTGTTTTGCCCCGGGGGATTCTATTAGTTGTCCCGCTGCCTTTATGGCTGAACCGGTAATCAGTTTAGATACTTCCTCATAGTTGGCCAGGTTTTCGTCATAGACAACCTGAAGGTTGGAAAAAAATGTCCCGTCGTTGAGTTCTATAAAACCAAATGTCTTAGAAGATCTGACTGTCCTCACCCAGCCGGTTATTTGTATTTTTTTATGCAGGTATTTTTCCTTCCGCGCATATAGTTCCTTCACGGTGGCTGCTTCCAATTCATGTTCCCCTTTCCGGTAATGGCTTGTATAAAAAGATACTCTCATTCTCCTTCATTTTTACCCTGGCTTTAGCAATTATTCTTACATCTCCATTTTATTTTTTTTACTCATATGATCTAGCAAAGATATACAATCATCTTTGGGCGTCGTCCTAAGAGATTAATATTGCCTTATCAACCGGCAGTTCACTGGACCGACCTCCAAAAAGTACCAATACCCTTTTTATCTTACTTATTATTCTTACCCTTGTTGAAATACTTTTTAAGCGACACCTGCCTATAGGATCTTTGTTGTTAATATTATACATATACAGTGGATTTCTTTCTATGTAAATAAAAAAGCTGGTGTGCCAAGCACCAGCTTTTTTCTGCCTTTATTGTCAGTTAATAGTTCCTATTTCATTAAAGGGATAATAACGGAATTCTGCGATACCGATTATATTTTCAATCGGCAGAGGCCCCCAAAATCTACTATCAAAACTATTATTCCGGTTGTCACCCATAAGGAAAATTGTATTATCGGGAATTATAAGAGGTTGAAAATTAGCCCTGGGTTTTTCTAAAATATAAGGTTCATTTAACGGTTCCCCATTAATATAAACAGTTCCGTTTTTGATGGAAAGGGTTTCTCCTGGCAGACCAATGATTCTTTTTATAAAAGGTATTTCTGTTTTTGAATTAGCAGATGGTGGAGGATCGAAGACTACAATATCGCCTCTTTTTAGGTCCCCGATTCCTTTGATTTCATAAAAAATTTTATCTATTATGAGGTGGTCTCCAATTTTTAAAGTAGGAAGCATAGACTCCGAAGGAATAAACCTTGCTTCAGCCACATAGGTTTTCACAAGGAGGGATAAAACAAGCGCTATTATGATAGTTTTGGCATACTCAAGTATTATACCTTTATAATTATATTTCATCATTAGCCACTACCTTTTGTACTTATAGACGCTGCTAAGCGTCTTTTTCTTTAAGGCTCCGGTACGGTCTGGCCTGACTTCAGGCAGTTGTCTATCCAGCTTTTTTTCACATCTGCCAGTTTAGTCATGGCTTCATCCGGGGTCTTGCCCTCAGCTGTACAACCGGGCAGAGCAGGAATAGAGGCAGCCCATGTGCCTGTAAATCCTATCAGTTTAATATCATATTTTAGGTTAAGGTAATAGTTTAAATCTTTCATGGTATTTACTATATTACCACAAATAAAGGTTGAGTGAAATCATTTCCCCAGGCCTTTTGACTTATGACTTAAATATTTTACCAGGCAAAGCAAGAACCGTCCCCGTTTGCCCCTGCCCCGTTTGCCCCCGTGAATTGCAACAATATTTAGCTACCTCTTCACTGTTTCCCTTTGTATTCCCTTATTTTCTCCAGCAGTACCGGCAGCAGCTTTTTGGCGTCGGCAACCACGCCGTAATCCGACACCTGGAAGATAGGTGCGCTGGGGTCTGTGTTGATGCTGATAATCACACCACTGTCTTTCATGCCGACAATGTGGTGGGTGGAGCCTGAAACTCCAAACCCGATGTAAACACGCGGCCTTACAGTTTTTCCGCTCGTCCCGATCAAAGTGTGTTCACCTTTGGCCCACCCTTCGTCCAGAGCGGGCCTGGTGCAGCCAACCGCGCCTGCCAGTTCCCCGGCAACCAGGTTAAGCAAAGGCCAGGTATCCGCGCCCACTCCCCAACCGCCTGCCACTACAGTCCCGGCTTTTTCCAGCGGCAGTTCCGGCGGCTGACTCTGGACAGTACGCACCGCCTTCAATGGAGACGTATAATCATTCAGTACAGCCGCAGTTTCTTTGACCACCTCACCGGTGCGGGCAGCGTCTTTTTCTGGTTTCTGAAACAACCCTGGTTTTACGCTGGCCATCTGGGGGCGTGCTTTGGGGCAAAGAATATCGCCCAGGACCATCCCGCCGAAAGCGGGAACTACCTGGGTGAACTCTCCCTGGTCATTAATATACAAATCAACGCAGTGTGCCGCCAGCCCGGTTTCCAGCCTGGCCGCCACTGTCGCGGAAAGCTCGCTGCCGCGGTAAGAGGCGCCGCAGAGCACTATTTCAGGCCGGTGTTTTTTGATCAGAGCTTCCAGAACAAGAGCATAAGTGTCATTCTGGTATAGTTCCAGCCGCGGGTCGTCAACCAGAAAAACCTTATCCGCGCCGCAGGCGATAAGTTCTTCAGCCAAAATACCCATACCGCTGCCCATGAGTACAGCCGAGGTAAGTGACCCGCCTCCATGCGACGCGAGTTCCCGCGTTTTGCCCAATAATTCAAGGGAAACTTCAGCAAGTCTGCCCCCGGTTTGTTCCGCCAATACCCAAACGGCGCCGAGCTGTTGACGCAAGCTGATTCCCCCTTTCTAGGCCAGCACTCCTGCGGAGCGCAGGATGACTATGATTTTTCCGGCAATATCGCCGGTTTCCCCTTCGAGCATCTCAGACTTTCGTCCGTGTTTGGGCATATGCAGGTCACCGGGCTGTGTCGGCGATCCCGCCAATCCAACACTGGCGGGGTCAAGCCCCAGGTCGTCAAGCCCCCAGGCTGTGAAAGGTTTATGCTGGGCGATTACTACTCCCATCAGTGAAGTGTAGCGAGGGGTGTTTATCTCCCTGGCCACACCCAGAACCATGGGCAGGCTGCCCACGTATTCAACGTATCCATTTTCAAGCTTAGTTTTCATTTTTAAAATAGAGTCTTCCAGGTTCAGTTCGGTAAGACAGTTCAGATGTGGTAACCCCATCAGTTCGCCCAACTGGGAGGGTATATGGCTGGTCCCGCTGTCGGCGCTTTCAGAACCGGTCAGGAACAGGTCCAACCCCCCGATTTTCTTTAAACCGGCAGCGAGGACTCTGGTTGTGGCAAGTGTATCGGACCCAACAAAAGCGCGATCACTTAAAAGGAAGGCTTCGTCCGCTCCCATGGCCAGACCTTCGATGAGTATCTCCCTGGCGTCTGGCGGGGCCATGCTGACCAGCACAACTTTTCCGCCAAACCTCTCTTTTAACTGCAGGGCGGCTTCAATGGCGTTTTTGTCAGCCGGGTTCATTACCGTCTTCGCCCCCTGGCGTTTAAGCAGTTTTGTTTCAGGGTCTATGGTTATCTGATCATAGTGTTGGGGATCGGGGACCGGTTTGACGCAAACCGCAATGTTCATCCTGTCTGATTCCTTCCGCTATAAATTACTTTCTTAACTCACCGCCGGCTATAATAACCTGCATGATGTGCGACGTGCCGCAGGCGGGAATGATTGACGCCGCGTCTCTAAGATAGCGGCTGACCGGGTAGTCGGTTACCACTCCGTAACCACCCATAAGGTCCATGGTCCGCTTGGCCGCGTTGACGGAGGCTTCCGCGGCGAAGAACTTGGCCATCGCAATCTCGGAAGAGCACGGCCTGCCGGTGTCTTTTAAGCCAGTGGCATTATAAGTCAAAAGTCGGGCGGCCTCGTAGTCGGTGCGGTTTTGGGCGATTATGAATTGGATGTTGGACAGGTTTGACAAAGGCTTCCCATAAATTATACGCTCCCTGGCGTATTTCACCGATTCTTCCAGGCATGCCCGCAAAATTCCCAGGGCCACCGAGGCCGTCCCGCCCCTGCCCATCTCGCCTAAAGTGCCAAGGCTGATTTTGGCGCCGTCACCTGGTTTGCCAAGTAAATGATCCTGCGGCAATCGAACGTTGTCCAGAATAATATCTCCGGTAAAGGATCCCCTGAGGCCCGCTTTTTTTTCTTTACGTCCGGGATTATGGCCGGGAGTGTCGCCTTCAATGATAAATGTTGAAATCTGAGGGCGGCCTTTGTTGTCTTCCCCGGTACGAACGGTTACCACGTTGACTCCCATGCAGTGTGAGTTGGTGATGAAACACTTGCGGCTGTTTAAAACCCAGTCGTTTTCAACCAGCTGGCCGTTTGATTTTTGTCCCATAAAGTCAGAGCCTCCTCCCGGCTCAGTGACTGAAAGGCCTCCAAACGACCCCGAGCAGAGTAGGGGCAGGTACTTCTGCTTTTGTTCTTCACTACCCCAGGTCATGATCGCGTAAACAGCCATGTAATGGGCCACCAGGCCCATGGCGAAACCTGCGGCATGCCGGCCTATCTCTTCAGCGATAATAGCCATTTCGGTGTAACCCAGGCCTGTTCCGCCGTACCTCGCTGGCACAAAAACCCCGTTGAACCCGAGCTGAGCCATTTTTTTAAACAGCTCAACAGGGCAGGTATCCTCCTCGTCGATTTTCTGGGCGATAGGAGCAATTTCATTTTCAACAAAATCCCTTACTACTTTCCTTAGTAATTCCTGTTGTTCAGAAAGCTTTAACATTTCCAGCCTTCCTTTCTTATCATTTTGGCAAAATTCAAACACTTTTATTTGTTAAGATTCTATCCAGGTCATGTAAAGTTTGTCAATCTTTTTTGAAGGCAGAAAGAGGCAAAGAAAAGTTACAGTAAAGCCTGCCCCTCAAAAAAAAGAAAGGGTGAGAATTGTCTCAACCCCTTTGATTAACCAGTTGACTTATTTTATAAACTTAATCTTCTTTCTTTCCTTCACCCTTTTCTATACAGGGTTTGAATTTATCCACGATTTCCGGGATCAGGTCCACCAGTTTGCCTACGTTGGTGGATTTTTTAATCTGCATCACCTGGACATGCTCACCCCTGATAACTATTACCGCCGAGGCCGATACACCGCCGCCGACCCCGCCGCCAAAACCGCTGCCGCCGCACTTGTCAGGGCTCTCTCCCGATCCACCGCCTGTGCCGAGCCCGAATCTGATGTCGACCACGGGGATCAGGGTAGTGTCACCTATTGTAATTGCCTCGCCAAACACTGTTTTGGTGGTAAGGATCTTTTCCAGATTTTCAAATAGTGTTTTTATGTTGTCGGTAATGTTGATTTCTGCCATTTACTAGCCACCTCCTTTCGATGCGGCCATGGCCACCACAGGCGGCGCGCAGGCCGGGATAATAAAAACTTTACCGCAATAAAAAGCAGCCTTCCCACTGTAAATCTGCCCCGTACGGATAAGTATCCTGCAAAACACGGTTCCAGGAAGTCCGGGATAAGTGTCAGGCCTGGGTGACGGTTGGAAAGACCGGCGGCTGACATGAAACCGTAGGTTAGTCCGGTCAGGGCGGGGTCCTCAAAACCGAAGACAGCTTTCCCCTCAACCTTGACAGATAGGGCTGCCCATGCTTGCCGGAGAGATTTAAAGAAGGAGGTTATAAGTTCTGCGTTTAAATACTGCACGTTAGAGGATTTTTTGGAGCGGTCCGCTTTCTTCAGCAGGGCTTTCTTTTTATGCTTATTTACAGAACCAGCCCGTTCAAAACAAATCTTCTTTAAAGTAAACGGTCCTGCCATCAAGGTTCCACTTGTGTTTTCAACCTGCAGAGCTGCCCCGAGCCAGGAGGCTGACGCGGCAAAGTGATTCTCTTCATCCCGCCTGACCTGCAGGGCAAAAGAGAGGGGAAGCACCAGGATCAGGATTAATGGCAAAAGAAGTATTGATAATACTGCCCAAACCGGCATCTCAGGCCCTCCTGACCGCGGCTGCGGCTATTTTTCTGGCTGTGTTGAACAATAAAAAGACAGGTTTTTAGTCTCTTTTTAACTAATGATACACTAAATAAGGACAAAATGTTTCAGAAAAATTAAAATATTTTCACAACAGGTCTTTTATGACTTCGCCGGCTAGCAAGAGGCCGGCTACCGAGGGCACGAATGATATGCTGCCGGGGACCTGGCGGCGGACAGTGCAGGATCTGGTGGCGCCTTTGGGGCAGATACAGTTGACCTGGCAGCTGGATTCGTCTGTTTCCACGGGACGTATAGGCTCCTCTTGCGAATAAACAACTTTCAGATCGCTTACGCTCCTTTTTCTTAATTCCCTGCGCATGACCATGGCCAGAGGGCAAACCGAGGTGTCATAGATATCGGCTATTTTGAATTTAGTGGGGTCGAGCTTATTGCCTGTGCCCATAGAGCTGATGATCGGGATACCTTGCTGTTTGGCGTTCACAACCAAATCGATCTTGGCAGTTACCGTGTCAATCGCGTCGACGATATAGTCATAATCAGGCTTGACCAACTCCCGGGCATGTTCAGGCATATAGAATGTTTGAAAGGCAACAACTTCGGCCGCCGGGTTGATGTCGAGGATCCTATCCCTCATAACCTCGACCTTGGGTTTGCCAACCGTCTTTCTGGTGGCATGAAGCTGCCTGTTGATGTTGGTCAGGCAGATAAAGTCATCATCCACCAGCACAAACTTGCCGACACCGGCTCGCACGAGCCCTTCGACCGCGAAGCTTCCCACCCCGCCGATACCAAAAACGGCAACTTTGCTTTGCGCCAGCTTTTGAAGAGCCTCTTTACCTATTAACAGCTCAGTTCTCGAAAACTCGTTAAGCATTTTACCTCACAACCTGCTGAGATTGAGTGACTTCAAATACATGCCCATTATATCATACGGCGCCTGGTTTTTTTAAAGAATGTGCCAGGTCCAAGCCGGGCTTTCATAGCTTCTGATTTGGGTGTTTTTTGTAGTTCATAAATCCCTGAAGGATTTAAATAATTAATAGTAAATAGTTATTTACTATTAGCATCATGTAGTATATACTTTTTTATTATTAATTGTTAATACGGGAGGTGTTAAAATTAGCAACCTGGAAAATGTGGCTGGTGACTTCCTTGCAGTATTAGCCTTCATGCGCGATAAATTCTTCACAACGCTTGAACAGATAGCACGCCCCCAACTTAGCCACGTCCAATTTCGTGCGGTATCACTGCTGTACCGGAAGGGCTCTCTTTCTATGTCGGAACTCGCTCAAGAAATGCACATATCAAAACAGCAGCTTACACCCCTGGTATACAAACTTATTAACAATGGTCTTTTGATTAGAAACACAGATGAAAACGACCGGCGTATCGTGCGTATAGAAATTACTGAAACAGGGAGAAGCAAGGTAGAGGAAATACTGCCGGAAATTAAAATGGCACTCATAGAAAAACTCAAAACGATTCCTAAGGCGGAGTTGGACGAACTCGAGCAAATGTTGAAAAGGATTCACGAAATCATTGAAAACGTTAAGTAAAACAGGAACTTGAGATCGGTTATTAGGAACTCCAAAATCCTTGAAGGTGGTCAATTGAATGAAAAACCTGAAAAAAATTATATTGATACTGGTGGTAATCATCCTTGCCGGTGGTGCGGCAGGGATATCATATTACGTCTATGAGAGTATCAACTACTTCTCCACAGAAAACGCCCAGATCACTTCCGATATGATTACAATGACACCTGAGGTAACCGGTAAGGTGAAGAACTGGGACGTCAAAGAAGGGGACTCTGTCAAGGCCGGACAGGTGCTCGGGAAGCAGGATCTCAGCATGATGGTAACGAGCACCGCGATGAACCCTCAGACGCTGGCCAATTCAGCGGATACCATCATCTCCAAAGCGGATATCAAATCTCCGATAGACGGCAAGGTTGTGCTGTCAAATGTGGTCAAAGGCCAAGTGATTTCGCCCGGTATGGAGATTGCGACTATAGCGGATACCTCGCACATTTACATCAAGGCGAACATTGAAGAGACCGATATTATCAAAATTAAACCGGGCCAAAAAGTCGATATTAAAATTGACGCCTACTCCAGTAAAGACTTTACAGGATATGTTGAAAGCATCGGGCAGGCCACGCAGTCGGCCTTCAGCCAGTACCCGTCACTGAACACCAGCGGGACTTACTCTAAAGTCACCCAGTTGATCCCTGTGAAGATTGCTATAATGCATGATGATAACCTGACTCTCATGCTTGGTATGAATGCTACAGTCAAAATTCATCTTAAACAGTGAAAGAAGGTTTTTGTATGCGGAAGCAAATTAAAAAATCCCTGCTAGCTGTCCTGGCTGTGCTTCTATTATTGGCCGCCGCCGGTTGCGGCCGCAATGAGAACGGGGCGGTGGCGGTAACGGCGGCGACCGCTGATAATCAGGAACTGGAAACAACGCTGGAGCTCAGCGGAGTCCTGGTGCCGGTTCAGACGGTTGACATAGCAAGTAAGATTTCAGGCAAGGTGGTTAACCTGGGTTTCAACGTCGGCAGCGCGGTAAAGGCTGGGGACGTTCTTATCCAACTGGATACGGATACATTAAGCGCACAACTGATGCAGGCGGAAGCAGGTTTGCAGTCAGCCGCGGCGGCGGCGGAGTCAGTACAGAATCAAGCTTCTTTAGCAAAAATAAACCTGGATGTGGCCCAAAAACTTTATGACCGGACAAAAGTCCTTTATCAGTCGGGTGTAGTATCGCAAAGCCAGATGGATGATGTTACAGACAAGCTGAATATCGCGCAGAACCAGTTTGAAAATACTTCCGGCCCTGCTCAAGACCAGGCTCAGGCCGCGATCAGCACTGCGCGTGCCAACATTAGAAATATTCAGGTGCAGATTGATAACGCTACCATTAGAAGCCCTATAGACGGGTACGTGACCAATCAAAGTGTAAACATTGGCCAGGTGGTCTCTATAGGTGTCTCTGTGATTTCAATTGTGGATACATCGACGCTAAAATTGAAAAGTACTGTATCTCAGGATTTACTGCCTCTTCTGTCGGTTAACCAGGAAATGGACATTACTGTCGACAGCTACCCGGATAGTCGATTTAAAGGAACTATATCAAGCATCGGACCAATTGCGGTCAGCACAGGCGAAGTTTTCCCCCTGGAAATCACCATTAATAACAACGGCAGCCTTACGGCCGGCTTGTCGGCCCATGCTGCGATGATCACAAATGTAAAGGGGATTGTTGTACCGGCATCATCAGTCGTGCAGGGCAGCGGGGAAAGCTATGTGTTTGTAATTAACGATAATACCGCTGCGAAGCGGGTTGTGAAAGTCGGGCTCAAAAACGATAAGGCAGCCCAAATTCTAAAGGGACTCAGCGTTGGTGAAAAGGTTGCTGTTACCAATGTCAGCGCTCTCACCGACAATATAAAGGTAACAGTTAATTAACTGAACTACGAGTGGAGATTAAATAGATGGTAAAATTATTCCGTTTTTTCAGGGCGTTTAAGATATTTACAGCTTACCCCGGAG
>CAZIYV010000003.1:0-56129 GCA_964543575.1 uncultured Pelotomaculum sp. | reverse complement strand
TGACTGGGTGACCAATGTGCTGGACACCTACTACCTGATTGGTTCGGTGGCCGGCCCGCATCCATACCCTGAAATGGTCAGGGATTTCCAGTCGGTCATAGGGATGGAAGTAAAGGTCCAGGCCATGCAGGATGCCGGCCGCCTGCCTGATTATATTGTGGCCTGTGTGGGCGGCGGGAGCAACGCCATGGGCATCTTCCACCCGTTTTTACCCGAAACCGGCGTCAAGCTGGTCGGAGTAGAAGCTGCCGGGCGCGGTTTGGAAACAGGTGAGCATGCCGCCACTTTGAGCTGCGGCAGCGCCGGGGTTCTGCACGGCTCGCTCAGCTATATTTTGCAGGATGATAACGGGCAGATCCAGAACGCCCACTCAATATCAGCCGGCCTGGACTACCCGGGTGTGGGGCCTGAACATTCGTACCTTAAGGATGTTGGCCGGGTAACTTACACTACTGCCACCGATACCGAGGCATTGGCTGCTTTTCACCTGCTTTGCCGGACAGACGGCATCATTCCGGCCCTGGAAAGCGCGCATGCCCTGGTTGAGGCTATTAAACTGGCGGCTTCCCTGCCGGAAGAGAGTATGATTGTGGTTAACCTGTCGGGGCGGGGCGACAAGGATATTCCGGCAGTTGCGGGAGAACCGGGGGTGAGTATATGAGCGGCAGGATTACAGAATGCCTGGAAAAGGTGAGGCAGGACGGGAAAAAGGGGCTTATTACCTTCATCACCGCGGGCGATCCGGACCTGGCCGGTACGGTGAAAATAGCAAGGCGCCTGGCGGCCGCCGGCGCGGATATTATTGAACTGGGGATTCCCTATTCCGATCCGCTGGCTGACGGTCCGGTAATCCAGAAGGCGTCCGGCCGGGCTATAGCATCAGGGACGACAATTGATAAGATTTTTAAAGCGGTTGAGGAAATAAGACAGCACTGCAGCGTTCCCATCGTACTGATGGGCTATTATAACCCTATCTACAAATACGGCGCCGGCGAATTTGCACGAAAAGCTGCGGAGTCGGGGGTAAGCGGCCTGATTGTTCCCGACCTGCCGCATGAAGAGTCCGGGCCGCTGCGCCAGGAAGCGACCGGGGCTGGTCTTGACCTGATTCCCCTGGTGGCGCCCACCACAACTGATCAAAGACTGGCCAGGATAGCCGCCGGCGCTCAGGGCTTCATTTACTGTGTCTCCGTGACCGGTGTAACCGGGGCCAGGGAGGAAATAAAAACAGATCTGGCAGCTTTCACAAACCGGGTTAGACGCTTTGCAAAACTGCCCCTGGCGGTAGGGTTTGGTATCGCCGGGCCGGAGCAGGCTGCCCAGGTGGCAAGAAACTGTGACGCCGTGGTAGTGGGCAGCGCCTTGGTTAATATAATTGCCGGCAGCAGGAATGCTGAAGAAGCAGGGCCGGCGGCGGGTGCTCTGGTGAGGAGAATAAGAAGTGCGCTGGATCTGATTGGGCCAGCGGAGCTGTGAGAGATGCTTATTGCCATTTTTGCCATTTGTATGCTAAGATAAATTAGGTTTATTGTGTTTAGAAGACGGTAGGATGGTTTACAGCCCCGGGGCTTAAGCCTGCGGGCGCTCCGGGGAGACAACACAAGAGAAGAACGGTAGAACGGCAGGGGAGGCGGTAAGTGTATGCTTATGGTCTGATTGAGTGCTCCTCTTGGAGTACTTTTTGTTTTTTTAACATTGTGGAAATGATAGGAGTATTAATTCTATTCTAAACGGGGGGAAATGAAAAATGATACTGGTAATGAATCACCGCGCCGGTGATGACGAGATAGATGCGGTAATAATCAGGTTGGAAAGCATGGGTTTTCAGATTCACCTTTCACGCGGCGTTGAACGCACTATTATCGGCGCTATTGGCGATAAAGTCCATTTAATTGAGCTTGACCTTGAGGCTATGCCCGGCGTGGAAAAAGTTGTTCCCATCCTGCGGCCTTATAAACTGGCCAGCAGGACCTTCCACGAGGAGGGAACGGTGATCAGGGTTGGCAACCTGGAAATAGGCGGGGACACCGTTCATGTGATGGCCGGCCCCTGTGCCGTGGAAAGCAGGGAGCAGTTGCTCCACGCGGCGCGCCTTGTCAAAGAGGCCGGGGCGACCATCCTGCGGGGCGGCGCTTACAAGCCGAGGACTTCACCTTACTCTTTCCAGGGCCTGGAGGAAGAAGGTCTGGAATTGCTGGCGGAAGCCCGCGAGGCCACCGGTCTGCTGATCGTGACTGAGGTGATGGATGCCAAGACGCTGCCCGTGGTTGCGCAATATGCGGATATTCTGCAGATCGGCGCCCGCAACATGCAGAATTTCTTTTTGCTGCGGGAAGTGGCCAAGATTGATAAACCTGTTGTGTTGAAGAGGAGCGCGTCAGCTACCATTGAAGAGTGGCTGATGGCGGCGGAGTATATAATGTCCGGCGGCAACTACAATGTGATCCTTTGTGAGAGAGGTATACGGAGTTTTGAGACCTATACCAGAAACACGCTGGACCTGACCGCTGTGCCGGTGGTGAAACACCTTTCTCACCTGCCGGTGATTGTTGACCCTAGCCATGCCATAGGCAAATGGCGTTATGTTACGCCTATGGCCAGGGCTGCTATAGCCGCCGGCGCCGACGGGCTGATGATTGAAATGCACCCCAATCCGGTAGAAGCGCTCTGTGACGGGCCGCAGTCCCTGACACCCGGAAACTTTTCTGAAATGATGACTGATATAAGGCGGATGGTAGAGGTAATGGGGAGGAAAATGCCTTGAAACCGGCGTTTAACCGGGTAGCTATAATAGGCGTCGGGTTGATCGGCGGTTCACTCGGCATGTCTCTATGTGCCAGGAACCTGGCCGGTGAAGTGGTCGGGTCGGGGTCCAGGATTGAAAATTTGCGTCTTGCCCTGGAACTTGGCGCGGTGCAGCGCTTTGCGGCAACCCCGGCCGAAGGAGTCGCAGGCGCGGATCTGGTGATTATCGCTACCCCGGTGAGCGCTACCATCCCGGTGCTTTTGCAAATCCTGCCGCACCTGTCTCCAGGCGTCGTGGTAACCGATGTGGGCAGCACTAAAGCGGGGATAGTGCGCGGTGCGGAAAATATTTTGCCTCCAGGGGTCAATTTCATCGGCGGGCACCCCATGGCCGGTTCGGAGCAGGGGGGAGTAAGGGGCGCCGACCCCTATTTATTTGAGAACGCGTTTTATGTGATCACCCCCACTTCCAAAACCGCGCCCAAAGCTCTGGAGGCGGGGCGGAAACTGGCCGGAGGAGTTGGCGGCAAGGTTATTGAGATGACACCCGAGCGGCATGACCAGGCAGTAGCGGCAGTCAGCCACCTTCCCCACTTGTTGGCGGCAACGCTGGTTAATACCGCCTTGCAGACTCCTGACAGCGGGGGTGTGCTGCCCCTGGCGGCGGGAGGGTTCCGGGACACCACCCGCATCGCCGCCAGCAGCCCTTTGATGTGGCGGGACATTTTTTTGGCCAACAAAACACAGCTGCTGGAAATGATTCGTCGTTTCAGAGGAGAACTCGATCTTTTTGAAAGTGCTATTGAACAGGAAAATGATGAGGTGATTATGTCCAGGCTTGAAAGCGCCAGGGCGGTACGCAACACCCTGCCGGCTAAAACCAAGGGTTACCTGCCCACTCTTTTTGAGGCGCTGCTCAATGTACCCGACCAGACGGGCGTTATTGCCCGCTTTTCAGCCTACCTGGCCGAGGCCGGCATAAACCTTATAGATATTGAGATTTTAAGAGTGCGTGAAGGAGAAGGAGGCACTATCCGTTTGGGATTTGCCACTAGTGAGGAACAGGAAGGCGCCGTACAAGTACTTGGAGAAAAGGGCTATACAGTGCGAAAAAGATGAGACAAGGGTGAGACAAGGGGACGGTTCTCCTGTCTCACTTCTTCTATCACACTTACCGCGCTCCTTTCTTGTTTGCCGGAAAATCAGAACTGTATACAGTTCCTCTTGTTGTAATTATTGATAAATCGTGCCTGTTAGTTGTAGGTTCGATTTCAATCGAACATGGCGCGTTAGCGCCGAACTTCTTTACTCTTCCAAAGGGTACATTCCTTCGGGGACATTTCTCTGCAGGAGGTGTGTCCCCATTCCGCTGACGAATGAATTAGCACCTACATTAAGGCAGCCCAGAAGGTTATTTTCATATTAGTATAATCGTACAGGAAAAGAAGGTGAGTATTATGGACCTAGTGATCCATCCAATTAGAGGACTGCGCGGCACCGTGGCCGTGCCTGGGGACAAGTCTATCTCTCACCGGGCGGTGATGATCGGCGCGCTGGCTGAAGGGGAAACAGTGATCAACAACTTTCTGCCCGGTGAGGACTGCCTTTCCACTATAAAGTGCTTTAGAAAACTGGGTGTGGCCATAGAAGGTCCGGAAGAAGGCACGGTCAGGGTAAAAGGCCGCGGGTTGGCAGGTTTGCAGGAACCAGGAGATATTCTGGACGCGGGAAATTCAGGAACAACAATGCGTCTGGCCCTGGGGGTTTTGGCCGGGCAAAGCTTTTTCAGTGTTATAACCGGTGACGATTCACTGCGCCGTCGCCCCATGGCAAGGGTAACGGAACCACTGCGCCTTATGGGGGCCCATATTGAGGGCCGGCGCGGCGGTGCTTTGGCTCCTCTGGCCGTGCGCGGCGGGGAACTGAAACCCATTTGCTTTAATTCCCCGTTGGCCAGCGCCCAGGTTAAATCAGCGGTCCTGCTGGCGGGCCTCTTTGCCCGGGGAGATACCGTGGTGAGCGAACCGCACCGTTCCAGGGACCACACCGAGAGGATGCTCAGGTATTTTGGCGCTGAGCTTGAAGTTGACGATAAAAATGTGCTGGTAAAGGGCCTTCCACGCCTGACCGCGCAGAGCATTAAAGTTCCCGGGGATATTTCTTCGGCTGCTTTCCTGCTGGTAGCCGCTTGTGCCGCTCCCGGTTCGGACCTTACCATAACCGGAGTGGGCCTAAACCCCGCTAGGAGCGGTATTATTGACGCGCTTGTACAGATGGGCGCCGACATAAAGCTGCTGAACCTGCGCGAGGAGGGGGGAGAGCCTGTGGGCGACATCCGGGTGCGCTACGCCGGAAAGCTTTCTGGCGTGAGCCTGGGAGGAGAGATCATTCCCCGCCTTATTGACGAGGTACCTATCCTGGCAGTGGCCGCCGCGCTGGCGGAGGGTAAAACCGAGATCCGGGACGCCGCTGAGTTAAAAGTTAAAGAGAGCAACAGGATAGCCAGTACGGCCGGGCTTTTGACAGGTTTCGGAGCGGCAGTGGAGGAACTGGCGGACGGGTTATTGATCAAGGGCGGCCGCGCTCTTACCGGCTGTGTCTGCGAGAGCGGCGGAGACCACCGTATCGCCATGGCCGCCGCCGTGGCCGGGATGCTGTCAACCGGGCAAACCGTGGTGCGCGGCGCCGAATGTATAGATGTGTCCTTCCCAGGCTTCATGAATCTAATGGAAAGCGTTTAGAGCAAGTGAGAGCAAGTGGAGCAAGTGGGAGCAAGTGGGGAGCAAGTGGGGACGGTTCTCCACTTGCCTTTTAGCAAACAGGGACGGTTCTTGACTTGCCTAAAGGCAAAGCAAGAACCGTCCCTGTTTGCTAACTGTTTGCTAAAAGCAAGAACCGTCCCTGTTTGCCTGCACTATAAATAAGTGCATATATCTCGTGATCCGGGTAGAATAATATAAAACTGGAGTTGTTTATGAGTCAGCTTAGTTTGTAATAAAAAAAGGAAAAAAGACTATGGCGTCGAAAATAGCTACCGTACGCACTTTTTTAACACATTATTCCAGGAGTGAACCTATGAATTTTTATCCTAATATAGCCATAGACGGGCCGGCCGGAGCCGGCAAGAGTACTGTGGCGAAGTTGGTTGCGAAAAAACTTGGCTTCATATATATAGACACCGGCGCCATGTACCGGGCTGTAACTCTGCAGGCGCTGCGCGATGGTGTAGACCTGCACGACCCGGTGGATCTGGGCCGTTTAGCCGAGATTACACCGCTAAGTCTTCAGAATGGTGAAGATGACAGACTGAGAATATTTTTAAACGGCGAGGATGTTTCTGAAGAGATTCGCAGTCCGGAAGTGTCAAGAAATGTTTCTTTTGTTGCCATGGTCCCGGCAGTGAGAAAAAAAATGGTTGAATTGCAAAAGGCCATGGCCGAAAGAGGCGGAGTTGTGATGGAGGGACGGGATATCGGTACGGTAGTTTTGCCGGATGCACCCGTTAAAATATTTCTTACTGCTTCCACGCCCGTTAGAGCGAAAAGGCGAAGGGAAGAGTTGGCAGCGAAAGGCAGTATCATCAGCCAGGGTCAGATGGAGGAAGAAATCATCAGAAGAGACGGGATCGACTCTACGCGAGAAACAGATCCTCTGATTCAGGCGCCGGACGCGGAGATCATCGACAGTACTTTCTTTTCGGTGGAACAGGTGGTTGATATGATCATAGCCAGAGTTTCAGCGGCAAGGTAGGTTACATGGAAAATATGGTATACCGGGTGCTTAAAAACCTTGCACGGATTGTTTTAGCGGTGCTGAGGCGCTGGGAAGTGCGGGGAAGGGAAAATCTACCGTCCAGCGGTGGGATTGTCCTGGTGGCCAATCACGTCAGCAACTGGGACCCGGTCGTTATAATTTGCGCTTTTAAACGAAAAGTTCACTTTATGGCCAAGTCGGTGCTCTTTAAAATCCCGGTCATAGGTTATGTGGTTAAATCATCCGGAGCCTTTGCGGTGCAACGGGAAAAATCTAACCGCAATGCGATCAGAACTGCCGTCAAACTCCTGGAAGAGGGCCAGGTGGTCGGCGTTTTTCCTGAGGGCACCAGAAATCAAACCGGGGAAATGCTCAAACCCCATCTGGGCGCGGCCATGCTGGCTTTCAAGGCTGGAGTTCCCATGCTGCCCATAGCTGTAAGCGGCACCAGAAGTGTATTTGGAAAGATAAAAGTCCAGGTTGGCAGTCCGGTTGTTTGCCATAGTACAGGAAAGGTTAGCAAAGAAGATCTGGAGAAGGCCAGCGACACGATTATGGAACAGGTGGCTGAGCTCCTAGAGAATAAAAGCAATGAAAAGTCTGCACTTGATATTTAAATTTAGAAGGAATTTACGATACCTGGGCGAATATTTTTAGGGATACGGATAAAACGGTGATAAAATGAAGGTGCGGTTAGCCGCTAAAGCGGGGTTTTGCTTCGGTGTTAAAAGGGCCATTGAGATAGCACAGGCAACGGTACGCAGCAAAACCGGCCCTATATATACCCTGGGTCCTTTGATTCACAACCCCCAGGTGGTGAAAAGCCTGGCTGAGATGGGCATTCAGGAAATAAACGATCTAAAAGATGCGAGCCATGGTACGGTAGTAATCAGGTCCCACGGCGTAAGTCCTGAGCTGATGGATGAAGCCCGGGAGCAAGGTTTAGATATCGTGGACGCTACCTGCCCGTTTGTGCGCAGGGCGCAGGATTTGGCCCGCGATTTAACGGAGCAAGGCTATCAGGTTGTGGTAGTGGGAGACAGGGATCACCCGGAAGTTCAAGGGATCAAAGGCTGGACTGGCGGCAAGGCGCTTGTTGTGGAAAACCCGGCAGAAGCGACTCTTTTAAACAAGGAGGACGCATATGGGATCATAGCCCAAACAACACAGCCACTGGGAAACTTTAATTCCGTTGTTGAAGTGATACGCGAAGCTGGCTCGAGGTTCAAGGTGTGCAATACCATCTGCAGCGCTACGAACCAGCGGCAGCAGGCGGCCCAGGAACTTGCCGTGAAGGTCGACGTTATGATCGTAGTGGGAGGCGCAAACAGCGCCAACACCAGGAAGTTGGCCAGTCTATGCAGCGCTTCAGGAACTGCCACACACCTTATTGAAACGGCTGATGAGTTGGATCCGGCCTGGTTTAACGGAGTAAATACGGTCGGGTTAACAGCGGGTGCGTCCACACCTGACTGGATTATAGAGGAGGTAGGGAGACGAATGAGCGAGATTGAAGAACAAAACGGCCCTGAACAGGAAGAAGAAATGAAAGACGCTGTGGAAGTGAAGGCTGTACGCCACGGTGACATCGTTACTGGTACGGTTGTGCATGTCGGCCAGGACGAGGTTATGGTTGACGTGGGAGCCAAATCAGAAGGGATTATTCCAATCAGGGAGCTGTCCTGCTGTGAAGTTGCTTCCCCACAGGATATTGTTAAAGTGGGGGATGAAATAGAAGTTTACGTGTTAAAAGCAGAGGACAATGAAGGAAAACTTATCCTGTCAAAAGAAAAAGCTGATGCTGAAAAAGCCTGGGAGAAGCTTGAGGAAATTTTAGAATCCGAAGAATTAGTTGAAGGAATTGTAAGGGATGTGGTTAAAGGCGGGCTGCTCGTGGATGTAGGCGTGCGCGCTTTTTTACCGGCCTCACTGGTTGAAAGAGGATATGTGGAGGATCTTTCTAAATATCTGACCCAGTCTATTACCGCGAGAGTTATTGAGTTGAACCGGGGCAGGAAGAAGGTAATTCTTTCACGCAAAGCTGTGCTGGAAGATGAATATGCCAGGGTTCGCCAGGAAATGCTGGATAACCTTGAAGAGGGTCTGGTAGTAAAAGGGATAGTGCGGCGCTTGACCCAGTTTGGATCTTTTGTGGACATTGGCGGTGTTGACGGACTGCTGCACATATCAGAAATGTCCTGGCACCGGATTAACCATCCATCAGAAGTGGTAAAAGTCGGTGACGAAATAGAAGTTAAGGTTTTAAGGATTGACCGGGATAGTGAAAAGATATCTCTTGGCCTAAAACAAGTACTGCCAAACCCCTGGGATTCAGTGGAAGAAAAGTATCCGGTAGGCAGCGTGATCAAGGCCAAGGTAGTCCGGTTGGCTCCGTTTGGCGCCTTTGTGCAGCTTGAGCCCGGTGTGGAAGGACTGGTCCATATATCGCACCTGGCGGACCATCATGTGGCTAAACCTGATGAGGTGGTAAGCGAGGAAGAAGAAGTCAACGTAAAGGTCTTGAGTGTGGACCCAGCTGAAAAACGCATTCGCCTGTCGATCAGAGAAGTTGCCAAAGAGAAGCAGGAACGTGAATACAGTGATTATAACAGTGGCAAAACTCAGGAAAATACCGATGTGGTTACTATCGGTGATATGGTGGGAAACCTTTTCGAAAAAAAGGATACTGAATAAATAGCGGCGATAAGCCGCTTTTTTTTTTGCTCATAACAACGCCATCCGGTTAAACCGGAGGCTTTTTTTTTGCATAATTTTAGCGCGAATGGACAGCCTAATTCATGATCTTTCCAAGGATAAGGAGGTTTAAAATATGGACCAGAATAATATCGGCATAATAATTTTAATCGTTGCGTCAGTGGTAATTTACCTGGGCTTGGCCCAGCGGGCGCTGGACCGGATGAAACTGTCGGACAGGGGCGCCCTGTTAGTTATAGGGGCTATAATAGTCGGAAGCTATATAAATATACCCCTTCCCTTTCTTCCATATAATACTTCTTTCAATGTAGGCGGCGCTCTGGTGCCGGTAGGGCTGGCAATCTACCTTTTAGTAAAAGCCGGCAGCGGCAAGGAATGGATCAGGGCACTGGTGGGAGCCGCGGCTACGGCGGTGGTGGTTTACCTTATCGGCTCTGTTATCAATACAGGGACGACCATGGAACCGGCGGGGCGCTACGCCGTAATTGATCCCATTTATCTTTATCCACTCGTGGGCGGTATAGTCGCTTATCTCATCGGCAGATCGCGGAGAGGCGCTTTTATAGCCGCAACCCTGGGTGTGCTCCTGGTTGATGTTTTTCACTACATCTGGCTTCTAAATCAAGGCGCGCCCGCTAGCTATACGGTAAGCATCGGTGGCGCAGGAGCATTTGACACCATTGTCCTGGCGGGCATAGTCGCGGTGATCCTGGCAGAGCTCATTGGTGAATCACTGGAAAGGCTGTCAGGCGGTCCCAGCACCAAAGGGCGCCCGCGAGAACTGGTGCAAGGATTGAAAAAACCCGGCCCGGATAGTGACAGGGATATAAGCAATGACCGGGAAAAAGCACAGGATGCAAGGGTAAAGGAGATGGAAAACGATGAATAGAAATAGGCTGAAAATCATTTATTATGGGTTCTTGCTGCTGGCGTGTGTCTCCTTAATTTATTACGGCGCTGCCAGGAACATGAATGCATATCCAGCCTTAACCACTGCAGGGTTATTTAATAAGGAAAGCCCCGATCACCTTTCCGGAAAATACACAACCATTTTTGATGAACAGGGCAATATGATAAGTATGATGTCCAGGACCACTTATGTGGGAGACGAGCTTTTTACCTCGGAAGGAAACAGCTACCGGGTCTATAAAGTTGAAGGAGACCGGGCCGAGGCCAGATTTCTGGGCGTTGATCCCCAGATAGTGGCCTATAGCGAACTATACGCCAGGCAGGAAGTGCCGGTCACCACAAATCTGGCCGAGCAGAAAAAGGGAAGTATCGCTATTTATCATTCCCACACAGATGAGTCTTACGTGCCGTCAGACGGAACTGAAGCGATACCCTTTAAAGGCGGCATCTACCAGGTGGGCAAGGCAATGGTGGATAAGCTGCAGAGCAAGGGGGTAACGGTTAATTACGACCAGACCGCCCATGACCCGCATGACAATAACGCTTATGTGCGCTCTCGCCGGACTGCGGCGAATTTGCTGAAGACAGGTCCCGCCGCTATCTTTGACGTGCACCGGGACGGTGTGCCCGACCCTAATTATTACCGTGCCGAAATAGATGGTAAAAATGTGGCTAAACTGCGTCTGGTTGTAGGCAGGGAAAATCCCCGCATGGAATCCAATATGGATTTTGCCAAGCGGATGATGGCCGCGGCCAACAATATGCACTCAAGGGTAGTCAAGGAGATATTTGTGGGCAAAGGTGATTACAACCAGGATCTGACTTCGACAGCCCTTTTAATCGAGGCCGGCACCCATACCAATTCCAAAGAAGAGGCCGAACGGGGCGTTTCGTTATTCACTGAGGCTGTACCAGCCGTGCTCGGGGTAACCGGAGGTGCGCCCACTGGAGCGGCTCCTACGGCCAAACCGCCTGCGGCGACGGGAGGCGGATGGAAAGCGGCGGGCTGGATTTTAGGCATCACCCTGGTTTTAGGCTTGGGTTATCTTTTGATTACTTCGGGTAGTACGTCCAATATGAAAAAGAACATGTCTAACTTCGGCAGGGAGATCACCGGAATGTTCAGCCAGCGTGGCGCCGCCCGCAAACCCGGCATGCGCCAAAGGGGCGGACAAGACGGTGACAATCAGGAGTGAGACTTAAGGTCGCGGGATGTTGAACAATATACCTGACTACCTTATTGTCATATTGTCCGGTGTGCTTACCGGTACAATTGCCCGGACAGTCATGCTCAGGATTGACTACCGGCAGTACCCGGGTTACCCGCACGGCTTCCTGGCGCACTTTCTACTGGGGCTGATCGCCTCGGCGCTGGGAGCCGTGGCCGTTCCGGCCATCATGAAGCCGGACTTTGCGGCTGTGACCTTCCTGGCCCTGGCCGCGCAGCAGTTCCGGGAAATCAGAAACATGGAGCGCCGGACGCTGGAAAGCCTGGAAAGAAGCGAGCTGGTCAAAAGGGGCCTGGATTATATTGAAGGGATCGCCAGGACCTTTGAAGCCAGAAACTACCTGGTGATGGGGGCCTCTTTCGCCACCAGCTTGGCTGTCCAGTTCGGCGGCCTGATTACCGGTGTTTTTGTAGCCGGTCTGGCGCTGCTGGCCTGCTTACATTTTATGTCCGGTGAGGTTATCGGCGATATCTGTGAGGTTGTCCCTGCCACGCTTAGTTTTAAGGGGCCGGTTCTTATGGTGGATGAAATAGGGTTAATGAATGTCGGTTTGCCATCCATGCGGGATAAAATTTTAAAGGAAGGTTTGGCTGTTAAAATTAAGCCTAAAGACGGCAACGCCAGGGCTGCCGTGCACGATATCGGCCAGCGAACCGCTATGGCTTTTACCGCCGCGGTTATCCTGGGGACAAAAAAAGATATTGACATCCCTGAATTCACGCCACTGGCCAGAAAAAATCCGGACACCGGTGAGGTGGGTCTTTACGTTTTACCGGTGGAAAAGGATCTGGATCAACTCATTGCCGCCGTCAAACTCACTCCTGTACTGGAAAGCGCCAGGAGCAAGCCTTTAAAGGCAGGCCCATCTATTAAAGCGGCGAAGAAAAAGGTGGAATAACCATTGGACGAAAAGGCTTCAGGTATTATTTTAGCTATAGTTACCCTGAATAAGGAACAGGTCAGCGGGGGAGCGCCTATTTTTTTTGCCCGGGAAAAAGCGGAACAGGAACGCACAGCCAATTATCTAGCCAGAATTTTTGACGCGATGGTGCATGATTTAGAGAACGGCAGCTACATTTTGGTCAGGCATTGAGGTGATTCAATGAAAATTATATATCATTGTTACGGTGGCGCCCATTCATCAGTAACCGCCGCGTCCATTCACCTGGGCATACTCCCAATGGATTATGTCCCCGACCGGCAAATGTTCTGGCAGTTACCGCTTTATGACCGGCAGGACGCTGACGAGCACGGGCATATTTATTTCATGGGCATCGATGAGTTTGGTCATGAAGTATATCTTACGGCACGGCGAAGCCGGGCATTGGTTTTAGAAAAGGTATTTACGGGCATGGCCGGTATGTTTGATATCTCCAAAGAAGACTACCTTTTTGTGAATGTTATGGAGCATGTTAATTTGACTATGAAATTCGGAGGATTCATCTCACGCCGGTGGGGATTCATCAGGTTTGGGCGACCTATAGTAACAATGGGAACACAGGCCGCGTATTTTCGGGTGGTCGAACTTGTGCGAAAAATAAAATGCCTGGTGGGTAAGGACGGAGAAAAGGATTCTGTACTTCAGCGAAAGCAAACTGCCTCGAGGCGGACTGCTCGGGTCAATACACGCGGGGTAGCTGCCCGCAGGGGAATATCCGGGCAAAATTCAGTTATGAGGTATGCCGTTTTTGAAGATAAAAAACGGGGAGAGTAATATAGTATCTCCGGGAGATGATGAGCAGGGGAATAAAATATATGCCCTGTCTGTAAAGGGTGAGCGGGGCATGGTCTACCGCCTGCTTGAAAGCTTTCTTGGCATTTACAATATACCGGATGGCGAATTGAATCTGGTTGACAGCGGGATCAGGGATAATCTTTACCTGCTGACAGGCAGATTGTTATGCGGCTCCAGGTTTCTTGCCCCTCTAGGCTACTCTCTGGCCACAGTGGGGATCAGGAAAATTTACGGCAGACTTACGCAGTGGGTGCTGGATGTGAAAACCGCACGTTCAAATCTCCCTTGACTATATTATGGAATTTATAGATAATTGTTTAGAGTAAACGCGGGAGGTATGCCCCATATGAAAAACAGGGGGCTGAAAGTCTGCCTGGTCAAACCGGAAAGCATCGCCGCAGAGCTCGGGCTGGAACCCGGGGATTGGATAGTATCTATAAACGGTGAGCCTTTAAAGGACTTAATTGATTTTCGCTTTTGGGAGTCTGAAGAGATATTAAGTATAGATGTGAAAAAAGCTGGCGGTGCGGCGTGGATCCTTGATGTTGAGAAGGACTATGACCAGTGCCTGGGGATAGAATTTGGCCAGGGGAGCTTTGGCAGAACCAGAAAATGCTCTAACAAATGTGTTTTTTGTTTTGTAGACCAGATGCCCGCAGGACTGCGGAAGACACTTTACGTCAGGGACGACGACTACCGTCTGTCTTTCTGGAGCGGCAATTTTATTACACTAACTAATCTTAAAGATAGTGAGCTGCGGAGGATAGCAAGGCAGCGCCTGAGCCCGGTCTACATCTCAGTACACACAACCAACCCCGAGCTCAGGAGCGAAATGCTGGGCAGCCAAAAAGCCGGCTTAATCATGGAGCAGCTTGGCTATCTGGCCGAAGCCTGCATTGAAATGCACACCCAGGTGGTATTTTGCCCCGGCTTGAACAGCGGAGTGGAACTGGAGCGAACTGCCGCCGATCTGGCTGGCTTGTGGCCTGCTGTCAGTTCCCTGGCGGTTGTGCCCGTAGGGCTGACCCGGTACAGGCAGGATCTTTTCCAACTGCGGGGTGTTACCTCTGACGAAGCCCGCGAGCTGGTATGCTGGGTGAGTGCCAGGCAGGAAGAGTATATGCGGGATTTTGATGATCCGTTTATTTTTGCGTCGGACGAGTTTTACCTCCTGGCCGGAGAACCGGTACCGCCGGTTGACAGATACGGCAGCTTTCCCCAGTTGGAAAACGGCGTTGGCCTTACCCGCCTTTTTCTGGACGAATGGGCAAAAGTACAGGAACACCTGCCAGAGGAGGTCGCAGCTAAGAAAGTCACTCTGCTGACAGGAGCACTAGGTGAAAAAGTTTTGTCTCCCTTGGTGGCAGGGCTGAACAAAATCAAAGGTTTGAGTGTTTCGCTGCAAGTAATTGAAAACTACTTTTTCGGGCAGCAGGTAACTGTTGCCGGGCTGGTAACAGGTAAGGACATATTGAAGCAGGTGGCGCCGGGCGCCGCGGGCGACCTGCTGGTGCTTCCATCGGTAATGCTGAAAAAGGAAGACCTGGTTTTCCTGGACGATATAAGTTTGGCCGAACTGGCCTCCCGCTTGAAAGTAAGCATAGCGGCTGTGGAAGGACCGCGCCAACTGGTGGAAGTCCTGACCGGCGCTCCTGAAAAAGCGGATGTTTTCATAGAAATAAGTTAGTTTCCTTTTATTCCGGGGTAAAATATAAAGATATCATGGAGGTGGAGATATTGGCTAAGCCGGTTGTGGCAATTGTGGGCAGGCCTAATGTTGGCAAATCAACCCTTTTTAACCGCATTGTCGGTGGCCGGGTGGCCATCGTGCAAAGTGAGCCGGGCGTTACCAGGGATCGTCTTTACCAGGACACAGAGTGGGCCGGCCGCAGTTTTACCCTGGTTGATACCGGAGGCCTGGATTTCCAGGAAACTGGTGAAATAAACGAGGGTGTAAAGCGTCAGGTGGAACTGGCTATTAATGAGGCGGACGCGGTCCTCTTTGTTGTGGATGCCAGAGCCGGTTTGAACCCGGATGACCTGGAAGTAGCCGCTATTATACGCAAATCGAACAAGCCCGCCGTTCTGGCTGTCAATAAAGTGGAAAATTTTAAGTTTGAGTCTGATACTTATGATTTTTACAGGTTAGGCCTGGATGAACCGATCCCGGTTTCCGCGGCCCAGGGTTTGAACACGGGCGATGTGTTGGACAGGCTGGTGGCCTTGCTGCCGGTCGAAGAGGAAGAAGATTATCCTCCCGACATAATCAAGATTGCCGTGATCGGGAGGCCCAATGTGGGTAAATCATCCCTGGTTAACGCCATCCTCGGGGAGGACAGAGTTATCGTCAGTGATATACCGGGCACTACCAGAGATGCCATTGATACATTATTTGAGCGTGACGGAAAACATTATGTGATTATTGACACCGCAGGGATACGCCGCCGCAGCAAGATCGACGATCCGACTGAAAAATATAGCGTAATCAGGTCGCTCAGGGCGGTTGATCGCAGCGATGTGGTTTTGGTGTTGTTTGACGCAGTGGCAGGCGTAACAGAACAGGATAAACGCATTGCCGGTTACGCCCGCGAGGCGGGAAGGGCTTCCATACTGGTTGTTAATAAGTGGGACCTGCTTAAAAAGGACGACCATACCATGAAACGTTATACTGAAAAGGTCCGCCAGGAATTGGGATTTATGCAATACGCCCCGCTGATATTTATCTCGGCGACAACCGGCAAACGTGTCTCAAATGTGTTGGAGCTTGTTGATTTCGTGGCTGAGCAGCATGCCTTTCGCATCAATACGTCAGATTTAAACAGTTTATTAAAGGAAGCAACCATGCGGACCCCGCCTCCTTCATACAAAACCAGAAGTCTTAAAATTCTTTATGCCACGCAGGGTGGGGTAAAACCGCCCAAGTTTATCTTGTTTGTAAACGATCCGGAGCTCATGCATTTTTCCTACCTGCGTTTTTTGGAGAATCAAATCCGCTCGGCCTATGGTTTTGAAGGGACGCCAATCCGTTTCGCACTGCGCAAAAGGAGCAAAGAGACGGACTGAGACGTCTCACGTCCCATAGGGGGAGAAGAGTATGAATAATTACTGGGTTGTAGTGGTGGCCTATTTGATCGGCTCTATACCGTTCAGTTTCCTGGTAGGCCGCTGGAAAGGAATAGATATCCGCCGCTGTGGCAGCGGCAATGTGGGGACAACTAATGTCTGGCGCACTGCCGGACCGGTGGCCGGCATCATCGCTCTTGCCGGGGATCTTGGTAAAGGAGTACTGGCTGTTTTATTAGCCAGGCACTTCGGCGGCTCCTGGTTAGTAACCTTGTCGGGGGCAGCAGTTTTGGCCGGCCACAGCTGGCCCGTATTCCTTGGTTTCAGAGGAGGCAAGCTGATTGCTACAGCCGCAGGTGTTTTTGTCGCAGTTTCCCCCCCGGTGTTAGCCTGTACCGCTGTGCTCTGGTTTGCTCTGGTGGCTGTTTTCAGATATATTTCTCTTGCTTCCATCTTGGGCATTATCTCAATACCAGTCTTTATGGCGGCTTTTCACCTTGATTTTCCTTATCTGCTGCTTGGTGTTCTGACCGCTGTATTTGCAGTGTATAAGCATATTCCAAATATAAAAAGGCTTGCGGCCGGTACCGAGCCTAAAATCAACCTGAAAAAGTGGTAGGGGGTTTGGCTTGCAGTGAGTAAAAAAATAGGAATTCTGGGTGCGGGCAGCTGGGCTACAGCTCTTTCTGTGCTTCTAGCCCAAAAAGGTTTTTTGGTAAAAATGTGGTCCATCCTGCCGGAACAGGCGGAGGAAATCAACAAAACAAGGGAAAACTGCGGCTTCTTACCCGGTGTAACCATTCCGCCGGGTGTTGAGGTTCTTTTAGACCTGGAACAGACGCTGAAGGGTACTGATGCCGTGATTTTTGGCGTTCCCTCTCATGCCTTCCGGCAAGTTGTCCGCAATTCGATGCCGTACCTGCCCGGCAGCGCGGTACTGGTTAATGTAGCCAAGGGTATAGAAGAAGACAGTCTTTGCCGTTTATCACAGGCGCTGGCGCAGGAAGCCGGACGTGACATACTGGAACGTTTTGTGGTGCTTTCCGGCCCCAGTCATGCCGAAGAAGTAGGCAGACTGGTGCCAACAGCGGTTGTGGCTTCTTCATCTTGTCTGCGCAGTGCGCAATATGTGCAGGATTTGTTTATGTGCCAGTATTTCAGGGTATACACCAACCCCGACGTGACCGGGATAGAGCTGGGCGGCGCCTTAAAAAACATTATCGCCCTGGGGACTGGTATTGCGGATGGGATCGGTTATGGGGATAACACTAAGGCAGCTTTGATGACCAGGGGGCTGGCCGAGATTTCACGGCTTGGTTTCTCAATGGGCGCCAACCCCCTTACTTTCGCCGGGCTTGCCGGTGTGGGTGATTTGATTGTGACCTGCACCAGTATGCACAGCCGCAACAGGCGGGCCGGCATCGCCATCGGCAAGGGTAAATCCCTGGATGAGGCTCTGGCTGAGGTGAAAATGGTGGTGGAGGGAGTTCGCACTACACGTGCCGCCTATAATCTTGCCCGGCGATATGGGGTTGAAATGCCTATCACAGACCAAATATACAGGGTGCTTGATGAAGGGCTTTCCCCGGATACTGCCGTAAACAACTTGATGACCCGGAGCAAGACCCACGAGATGGAAGATGTAGCACTGGTGGCGGCATCTATGGGGAAGATACAGTTCAAAGAGTAGTGTGCCGGACGGGCATCTGCTTAACCTGCAGCCAGAGGCAGTCTAATTTCAAAGATACTGCCTTGACCCGGCTCGCTGTGAACGGTAATCTCTCCATTGTGCATAGCCACAATTTTTTTGACAATAGACAGCCCGATACCTGTGCCTCCCGTTTTTCGCGTAACCATGTTGTCAATTCTATAAAACTGGTCGAATATTTTTCCGTGTTCGTCACGGTTCATGCCAATGCCGCTGTCCTGTACTGAAATGATCGCTTTATCGCCTGATGCTTTCGCGCGTAAATACACGAAACCACTTTCCGTATATTTGATTGCGTTGGAAATAAGGTTGGTTACTACCTGCTTTAACCTGTCTCTGTCTCCGGCCACATATAATGATTGAGGTATGTCAGTCTTAAAGGTCAGCCCTTTTTTGGCGGCCTCAAAAATGAAAACATCATGCACCTGCTGTAATAAGGGAGCAAGGTCTAACAGTCGCGGGGTGTATGAAAACTCGGTGACCTCGAAACGGGCGAGGTCCGACAGGTCGTTCAAGATCTTGTTCAAACGATCGCATTCTTCCAGAGCGCTGCCCAGGAAATCCATCTGCGTTTCATTCACACTGCCCGTTTCACCGGTTAAAACCAGTTCCAGAAAACCCTTAATCACGGTCAGCGGAGCTTTAAGATCATGAGTGATGGCGGAAAGGAAACTAGCCTTGGTCTCACTCATTTCCTGTTCCAGAGTTGCGTCCCGGAATACTTCTATTCCGCCGATTACCCCACCGTTATCCTCTAGAACCGGTGCCACACTTACCTCCACAATCACTCGTGACCCATCACGGCGCTTTGCGCGTACAAGGACCGGCTTGTCACCCGGCACTCCCTTGACCATGCACTGCTGCAGAGGGCAATGATCGGTTTCACAAAGAGAGTTACCATTCACATCAACATGATTCAAAATGTTATCGGAACATTTGCGCCCCAGAGTGTCTTTTGAACTAAAACCGGTAATTTCCTCGCAGGCGCGGTTCCAAAAGATAATCTTTCTGTCCCGGTCAGTCATGTACACTCCGTCAGCTATACTCAGCAGAACGCGCCTGAAATTTTTAGTGTCTTTTAAAAAGGTGCCTTCCAGGACATGTATTTCCTTGTCAAACAGTTTCCAAACACCTCCCTAAAGGTCTAAATACTGCCCGATAATGACCTTTAATAATATTTTCAACAAAAAAGACTATTTTCCCTTTAACATAGTTCTTAGTGTTAAATACTAAGTTCATGTAACGTATGTATTTCCGGGAATACTAATCAGAAAATAAGAACGAGGAGACATAGTAATGACCGGCAGCATATTTTTATACGGCGAAGAGAGTTGTCCTTACTCTGCGTCGGCAAAAAGAGATTTTGCCAAAAGGAAAGTGCCTTACAGGTATCGTGATGTGAAAAGAGATGACAGAGCTTTGCAAGAAATGCTGCAGCTTACTGGCGGGGGTCGTGAAGTTCCGGTGATTGTGGAGGGTGGCATGATAAAAATCGGTTTTGGCGGTACCTGAGAGGTCTAAAACGGCCGGCGGCCGAATAGGACGTGAGAAGTGGGACATGGGACGTGAGACGTGAGACGTGAGAATGAAAGATATCCTTAAGGGTCAAAGACCGGAATGCAGAATAAGATTTCAGTAATTTATCAACTGGTAAAATTTAATT
Organism: uncultured Pelotomaculum sp.; assembly: GCA_964543575.1. Classification (GTDB taxonomy): domain Bacteria; phylum Bacillota; class Desulfotomaculia; order Desulfotomaculales; family Pelotomaculaceae; genus Pelotomaculum_B. The sequence continues at coordinate 36,609 of CAZIYV010000003.1, read as the reverse complement.
TCAACAACCTGCACCATTCAATTCCATTCAGTTAGACAATTCAACAATTCAACAATTCAACAACTGGCACCATTCAAATCCAACAATTGGCACCAACTGGTCAATCAATTCAAATAGTAAATAATGGAATTTTATTTTGGGATTTTTCATTTGCCTGGGAATATTCGTCCAACAGGCTCATATATATATACTGTTGTTGTATGCCACTGGAAAAAAATAGACGTGGACTAGGCTTCACGGCAGAATCGATATTTAATGCTTTGGGATGTGGGGAGGGATGCAATCTTTAACGATAGATGCGTCTTAATAAAATTTATTTGGGAGGGAGTGTGTATATGGAAGTGAACGATATCTTCCGCGACATCGCGGAACGTACCGGGGGGGATCTTTATCTCGGCGTGGTTGGCGGCGTCCGCACAGGCAAATCAACTTTTATAAAGCGCTTAATGGAACTGATGGTACTCCCCAATATGACTAACGTTTATGACAGGGAACGGGCCAAGGATGAACTGCCCCAAAGTGCGGCGGGGCGGACCGTAATGACCACCGAGCCAAAGTTTGTGCCAAATGAAGCTGTCGAAATTCAAGTAACCCCAAATTTAAATGTAAAGATACGGATGGTGGACTGTGTAGGTTACCGTGTAGAGGGAGCCCTCGGCTATGAGGAGGATGACGGGCCGCGGATGGTATCAACACCTTGGTTTGAAGAGCCCATCCCGTTCCAGGAAGCAGCTGAAGTAGGGACCAGAAAGGTGATTTCAGAGCATTCCACGATGGGGCTGGTGGTTACCACAGACGGTTCCATAACAGATATTCCGAGGGAAAACTACGTTGAGGCCGAGGAAAGGGTCATTGAGGAGATGAAGAGCATCAACCGTCCTTTCCTGGTGCTTCTTAACAGCACCGATGCCGCAGGCGAAGAAGCTTTGAATCTGGCCGCCGAGTTGAGTGAGAAATACGACACCCCGGTGCTGCCGATCGACTGCGCCCAGATAGCCGAGGCTGATATCCTGCATATACTGGAAAAGCTGCTGTATGAATTCCCTGTTAACGAGGTAAACATTAACCTGCCGCCCTGGGTGGAGGAACTGGAGCTCAAACACTGGCTGCGTCAAAAATTTGAGGATTCGATCCGTGAGACAGTTAAAAACGTGCGGCGGCTGAGAGATGTCGATAATGCGGTGGAGTCCCTGGCTGATTATGATTTTGTTGAACAGGTCAGTTTGCGCAGTATGGACATGGGAACCGGATCAGCAGCGATAAGTATCACCTCCGGCCCGCAGCTATTCTACCAGGTGCTGAGCGAACAGTCGGGTTTTGATATTGGCGGTGAAAAAGAATTGTTCCGCCTGGTCAAGGATCTCAGCGTGGCCAAAAGGGAATACGACAAGATATCGGACGCCCTGGTAGAAGTCAGGGAGAACGGTTATGGAGTGGTCACGCCAACACTGGATGAACTGATCCTGGAAGAGCCGGAACTGATCCGCCAGGGCAACCGCTTCGGGATTAAACTAAAGGCCAGCGCGCCGTCCCTGCATTTGATCAAGGCCGACATTACCACTGAGATCACACCGATTATCGGGACTGAAAGACAATGCGAGGAACTTGTGCAATACATGCTGAAGGAATTCGAAGACAACCCGCAGAAAATATGGAAGTCGGAAATCTTCGGCAAATCGGTGCACGACCTGGTCAGGGAAGGCATTCAAAACAAACTGCACCGCATGCCGGAAAACGCTCAGGATAAGCTGCAGGAAACACTCCAGCGCATTGTCAATGAAGGCTCCGGCGGACTGATTTGTATAATTATATAGAAATTTGAACCGGTCGACTGGCCGGTTTTTATTTTCCAAAGTAACTGCAGCCCCACCTGTAAAAAGCAATAAACGCTCTGGATGACAAAAATGTTATCGTTAAAGTGTAAAAAGTCGTAAACCAGTTCCAGTCTATGTATTTTATCAGGTTTGTATATAACTCCAGGGGGTATTCTATCGCGGTCATGCCGACGCTGAAAAGCACAGCGTAGTATAAAATTGGCCAGAGGCCGCGCTCTCTGGTGATCTGGTTGTACAAAACGCAGAGGATGGGAAAGATCCAGTAATCAAACAATAGACCCATTTTAAAAAGTTGGGGAAACTGCCGGAAAGGAAATTCTATAAGGTGGGCATTTACCACCGCGCTACCCCACAAACTATCCAAGAGGCTTTTATATAGAAAGACGACAATCCAGTCCCGAAAGCAGCGCCAATCCACGGCGAAAATCAGCAGAAGCAAACCTATTAAAAAAGCTGTTAAACTGATAATCAGTTCTATGCTTATACTCATATTTAATTAGCTCCTCCTGTCTTATATTCGTGTGATGCGTTTTCGCTGAACGCACCTATAAAGGTGAAATGCACGGCTGCAAGCATGCGTGAAAAATATACGGCCAACGCCCAGATGATTAAGATAAAAAAGCCGGTGGCAAGCCTATGAATGTAAACGTGCCCGAGGCCCGGCACCGCACAAGACCAGGCGGCGGAGATCCAGGGGTTCCTTTTTTCAAAAAAATTAATGCAAGAAGCGCTTATTGATATATTATCAACTCTTGACTCTGCCCTCTCAGACAGAACTGAAACCTTATTCGTTTCCACAGAAAGGTGGTAGGTGTCCCAAATTACAAAGACAAAGACGCCAATATAAATGATAAACAGCCTGTAATCCAAAACCTCTCTGGCCCGGTCAAACTGGCCTGTGAAACTATAAATAATAGCCAGGTTCACATTGGCTTTAAGGTTCATAATGATCTCCCAGACGGTTAAAACAAATCCTGTGATGTGCCTGCCCAAAAACATATGCCCGAACCCCGGAAAAGCAGCAGACCACCATGTCGCCACCCAGGGGTTGGTCATGTTGATGGTGTTTGTGGTGAACGGAGATATCACTGCTTTGGGATAACGCTGATTCTTTCCGTTTACGGTTTTAAACAATCCCGAACACCTCTGGTAAAAGTCATTGTAGAACATAATTATCCTGTCTTATTTTCACCATTCCGGCGCAAAATATTTTAGTATGTTCAATATCAGCATCCCATCGCTACTGACTTTAAAGGGTTGATGAAAGAAGATATTTTTCAATGAATCTTACGGGCATTTTCTTCCTTTTTCAGGACGATTTCCAATAGCCACTTTAACATTATCCCGATAATAACATATATAGGTAACGAGTAATAATTTTCCCATTTAAACAATACATAGATTCCTGCCCATTCAAGTATATTCTCTCCAATAAAAGATAAAACAGCAGCCACTAAGACGCTGGCTATGATGAATGGTTTCCATTCCGAAAAGTATTGATAAATAAACATGAAAACAATAGGTAATGCCGTAAAATTAACTGGAATTAAACGTGGAAATAACGGCTCGATATCATATTGATATTCCCATAGATTTAACTGGCAACCGACCTCGTCAAGGAAGGTTACCACTGTTATTACAAAAAATCCATATAGCAAGATTTCCTTAAGCCGCTTTCTGTCTACAAATTTCCACCATATAAACCAGGGAACAATAAATATCGCCATGAGCAGCCACCATTGAAATGAAAATACTTCATTATGGGTCCAACTATATATTTGCATTTCAATTGATTCGCTTTGCAGTTCTTGAATTCGTTCAAAACAGGGGTTGATGTTCAGGTGTAAGCACCTCTTTAGTTCTAAATCTCATTTAATACACACTAAATAGACCCTGTGGAGAATCTTTCTTGCAACACTGGTTCTATTCTTATCCGGAAGGCGCCTTTTAATGACAAGCAGAATCAGGAATACAGCAGTTATGTCAGCTTATTTTTAATAGATACCTTTGCAGGGCGTTTTTTGCGTTGCCCGCATGCAGCGCAGATGCTATAATGTCTAGCAGAGGCTGTAAGATAATAGACAATCAGGACACCGGTTTTATATATAAAGGAGGAAAGCCAAGTGGCTGCTAAAAAAGAAATTGGTGTTGGACTACTGGGCCTGGGCACCGTCGGGCGCGGTGTTTACCGCATTCTGAATGACAACAAAACTGGCATTGAACAAAAAGTTGGAGTGCCCATTGTTATAAAAAAAATACTGGTGCGAGATACTTCAAAGGACCGCGGCATGGCGCTTAATAAAGGACTGTTGACTACAAATATCAGCGATCTTCTTGATGATCCTGAAATCGACATTATCGTTGAAGTACTGGGCGGGGTTGACCTGGCGCTGGAATATGCCCTGCGGGCGCTGGAAAGAGGAAAAAGCCTGGTTACCGCCAACAAGGATATGATCGCCCTGCATGGAAAAAGACTCTTTGAAGCGGCTGATTTAAGCGGTCGGGATTTGTTTTTTGAAGCCAGCGTGGCAGGTGGAATCCCCATCATTAAGCCTCTCAAGGAATGCCTGGCAGCCAACAGAATTACTCAGTTAATCGGCATCATCAACGGCACCACCAATTATATGCTCTCCAGGATGAGCAAAGAAGGGCTCGGTTTTCAAGAAGCGCTGCGCGAAGCCCAGTCCCAGGGTTATGCGGAAGCTGACCCCAGCTCTGATGTTGAGGGCTATGACGCGGCGCGCAAGCTGACAATCCTGGCATCAATCGCCTTTAATACCAGGTTGCGACTGGATCAGGTCTACGTAGAAGGAATTACCCGCGTTACCGCCGAAGATATTGAATACGCCGCGAATCTTAACTATGTGGTGAAACTGCTGGCCATAGCCAGGGAGGGCAGTGATGGTGTCGAGGTGCGGGTGCATCCTGCGCTGCTGCCGAATAATCACCCTCTGGCATCTGTGAATGATGTATATAACGCTATTTTCGTCACTGGTGACGCTGTGGGTGACGTGATGTTTTACGGCCGTGGAGCGGGTGAACTTCCCACCGCGAGCGCTGTGGTGGCTGATGTGATGAACGCTGCGCGGAACCTGGTTAGAAACGTGCCCGGTATGATCAGCTGTACCTGTTTTGAGGAAAAGCCGGTCAAGCCGATGGGCCTCACTATAGCCAAGTATTACATGCGCATTAATGTGGCTGACAAACCGGGCGTCCTGGCAAGCATAGCCTTCATTTTTGGAAAGCACGAAGTGAGCTTGGCCTCAGTCATCCAGCAAACCTCCGGGGAGTACGCCGAGCTGGTTTTGATCACCCATAAAGTGCTTGAAAAGAACCTGCAGGATGCTCTTTTAGAAATAAAAGAACTATCCGTGGTAAATGAAGTTTCCAACGTGATCAGGGTTGAAGGAGAATAGACGCAGGAGGACTGCTTGTGATAATCCGAGTACAGGTGCCGGCTACTACGGCAAACCTTGGTCCGGGTTTCGACTGCCTTGGGATGGCGCTGGAACTACATAACGTGATCGAAATGGTTCCAACCTCGCGCGGGCTGACCATAGAAGTATGCGGCGAGGGAACGGCGGAAATTCCCAGGGATGAGAGCAACCTGGTGTTTCAGGCCGCCCGCTGTCTTTTCCAGCATGTTGGTTTTGCGATGTCGGGTTTAAGGCTGCGCCTGTTGAATCAAATCCCTGTCGCCCGTGGTTTGGGGAGCAGCACATCGGCAATAGTGGGCGGCGTAATAGCGGCAAATTTGCTGACAGGCGGCAAGCTTTCGGTTAGAGAGATGATCAATTTAGCCAGTTCCATCGAAGGTCACCAGGATAACGTGGTGCCAGCTGTGTTGGGTGGTATTGTTGTTTCAGTGCAGTCGGACGGAGAGATAAAATATCTAAAAATCGAACCCCCCAACGGATTAAAAGGCGTAGTGGCGGTGCCTGATTTTGCGCTGATGACCAAAACCTCAAGGGAAGCTATACCAGCCCAGGTACCTTTTCAAGACGCTGCTTTCAATGTAGGGCGGGTGGCTTTACTCGTGGCGGCCCTGCAGCAGGGAGATCTGGGGCTTTTAAGCGTGGCGATGGAGGACAGGCTCCACCAGTCTTTCCGTTCGCCCTTAATACCAGGGTTAAAAAAGGTTCTTGCGGCGGCAAAGCTCGCCGGCGCCAGGGGTGTTACCTTAAGCGGCGCGGGACCTTCAGTAATAGCTTTTGCCGATTCAAACTTCGAGCTAATCGCCAGGGTTATGGGCGAGACCTTCCGGCAAAACGGTGTGAAATCCAGGGTGATGGTGCTTAAACCCAGTCCGATCGGAGCCCGGGCGCTTGAAGTGAAGTAGGTCCTGGCAGAAGACAGAATTCTGAATTCAGAATTCAGAATTCAGAATGAAAAGATAATAGATTTAGTAACTGGTTAACAGTTTAGAATAAAGTGAAAGTCAATAAAGGCAGGCGATAGTTAAAAATGCTTGTGGTCCAGAAATATGGCGGCAGTTCAGTTGCCAATGCTGAAAGAATTCATAATATCGCCCGGCGGGTTGCTGGAGTCAGGAGCGAAGGCCATCAAATTGTGGTGACTGTATCAGCCATGGGTGATACTACTGACGACCTGGTCAGCCTGGTTAAAGAAATAACCGATTCTCCAACAGACAGGGAAATGGATGTGATTCTATCCACCGGGGAGCAGGTTTCCATAGCGCTTTTAGCTATGGCCATAAAGGAACTTGGAGAACCAGTTATTTCTTTGACAGGCCTCCAGGCAGGGATCCATACAGACAACGCTCACACCAAAGCCAGAATAACCAATATCGACACCGCCCGGATTAAGGAAGAACTAGCCCGTGGCAAAATAGTCGTGGTGGCAGGTTTCCAGGGTGTCGATCAGGCGAACAACAATATTACCACCCTTGGCCGGGGCGGCTCCGATACCACTGCTGTAGCGGTGGCTGTAGCTCTAAATGCCGATCTCTGTGAAATATATACCGATGTTGACGGGGTCTATACCACTGACCCGCGCGTTGTTCCGGACGCGCGCAAGCTGGCTGTGATCGCTTATGAGGAAATGCTGGAATTGGCCAATTTAGGCGCCGCTGTGCTGCACCCCCGCGCCGTGGAACTGGCCATGAAACATAAAATGCCGCTGCACGTGCGTTCAAGTTTTAATCAAAATCCCGGAACTGTGGTAAGGGAGGTGGAAGAAGTGGAAAAATCGCTTGTTGTGACCGGAGTGGTTTGTGACAGCAATGTCGCTAAAATAGGCCTTTTTAATGTTATGGACAGGCCGGGCATTGCCCACACCTTATTTAAAGCCCTGGCGGACGAGAAAATCAATGTTGACATGATCATTCAAAGCGCTATGCGCGACGATAGGAACGATATCTCCTTCACCTGCTCCAAAGGCGACTTGAAAAAAGCGCTGGAGGTTGTTGAGAAACTGCAGCCGGTGTTGGGCGCTGACGGTTTCACCTACGGCGACGGTGTGGCCAAGGTATCCATTGTAGGCGCCGGCATGGTCAGCAACCCCGGTGTAGCGGCGGAAATGTTCGAAGCCCTTTTCAGGGAAGGGATCAACCTGGAGATGATCAGCACCTCTGAAATCAAGGTGTCCTGTATTATCAAGGTTGAGGACTCTGTTAAGGCAGTCAGCGCCCTGCATCAGAAATTTAACCTGGCTGAACACAGTTAAAGATAAGTATAAACAAAAACATTAGAGAATAAGCTTTCAGCGCCCCCTTTGGTTAGCAGGCCGTAAAATAAAGGGGGCTATGTTTTGAAGAAATAGAATTACTTTATATGAGAAATTAATTGGGGGAGTACGGGAAATCAGGCTCCTATAAAATAATCCATCAATTTATAACCATCGAGGAAAAGACCACTGCCAGCCGCTGTCTCTTCAGTGTAGGTTGCGTTTTTGTTGTTATTTTCGGAACCTTTGGTGTAAATGGCAAATGGCACAGGACCGTCCCAGTGAGTCATGGTGCTGAGCGGTGTGAAATGGTCCGGCAGCAGCATGATCTTAAAACTGTCGTATTGCTCCAGGCCTGCCAACAATAAGCCAAGCATTTCGTCTGCCATTTCAATGGCCCTGATCTTGGTTTGGGTTTCTCCTCTGTGCGAGGCTGCGTCCGGCGCTTCGACATGTACGTAAACGAAGTCCTTCCCGCTGTCCAGCTCTTTCAAGGCTGCCGCAACCTTGCCCTTGTAGTTGGTATCAACCGTACCTGTCACATCTTCCACTGGCACTATGTCAAGGCCAGCGCAGATACCGATCCCCTTGATCAGGTCAACCGCCGAAATGACAGAGCCCGTGAGTCCGTACTTGTCGATAAATTTAGGCAATGCCGGTTTCCTGCCCTGGCCCCAGAACCAGACCGAATTCGCGGGCCTGATCCCCTGCTTGGTTCTGGCCAGATTCACCGGGTGACCGGTTAAAATACTATTGCTTTTTTTCATTAAATTATATAAAACACCGCCGCCGTCTCCACCTGGCAGGTATTCACCTATAACCTTCCCCGATATGTCATGGGGGGGTGTCAGTTTCATCCCGTCCGGGCCGCCCTGCCAGACCAAAAGGTGCCTGAAGCGGAATCCGGGGTGGAAAACCAGGCCATCCCCGCCGAGCTGCTTATTTATATCTGTAATCAATTCTGCAGCTTCGGGGGTGGTTATTTCGTCGGCGCTGTAATCTTCCATGGATTTTTCTTCGTATTTATCCTCACCGGAAAGAGTGACAAGGTTGCAGCGGAAGGCCACGTCACTGTCTGCGAGTTCAACTCCCATACTTACCGCTTCCAAAGGCGAACGTCCGGAGTAATATTTTTTAGGGTCGTAGCCCATTACTGAAAGGTTGGCCACATCGCTCCCGGGCGGAAAGCCTTCAGGTACGGTGGCGGCAATGCCAATTTCACCTTTGGCGGCCAGGAAATCCATGTGGGGGGTTCTGGCATAGGCTAGTGGTGTTTGGCCGCCGAGTTCATCAATTTTATAATCAGCCATACCATCGCTCAGTAAAACTACATATTTCATGAACTTTCTCCCTTTAAAAAATTTTATAAAAATGATATTCTTCTGCTATGAAGATTTATCCTGCATCTTACCGTCAGGATCTACTGTTATTTTACCCGGGAAACAGGGTAGTGGTATACGCAGGCAAGTGAAAAGGAGGCGCTGGAGATGGGCGAAATGCGAGTTTTGTCACCGACCGCCATTCTCGGCTATGGCTTCCCCCTGGCTTCTTTTAAAGAAGGCATGAAAAGAAAACCCCACGCCATAGCGGTAGACGCGGGTTCTACAGATCCCGGGCCTTATTATCTCGGTGCCGGCATTTCCTTCACTGATCGCAACTCTGTCAAGAGAGATTTGGAAATTATCCTGGAAGCGGCTGTGACTAACGGCATCCCGCTGCTGACTGGCTCAGCCGGAGGCAGTGGGGGAGAGCCGCATTTAAACAGGGATACCGGGCTGATCAGGGAGATAGCCAGAGAGAAAGGACTACATTTCAGACTGGCCAGCATCCACGCTGAACTAGAACGGGAAAAAGTCAGGGAAGCACTGGAAATGGGGAAAATAACCCCGCTGGGTCCAGTGCCCCCGTTATCAAAAGAAGACCTGGAGCAGACAGTTAGAATTGTGGGACAAATGGGACTTGAACCTCTTGTCGGAGCTCTTGAGGCTGGAGCACAGGTTGTTGTGGCCGGCCGGGCTTACGACCCCTCAGTTTTTGCCGCTCCCCTGGTTAAACAGGGTTTCAGGCCCGGACCGGCCATCCACCTGGGGAAGATTCTAGAGTGTGGGGCTATAGCCGCCACTCCCGGCAGCGGCAGCGACTGCCTGCTGGGCAGGATCGGGGCGGGTTATTTTGAAGTGGAGCCTCTTAATCCAACGCGCCGCTGTACTGTAACTTCTGTTGCCGCGCATACCCTGTATGAAAAATCAGACCCCTTGTATCTGCCGCTGCCAGGCGGCTGCCTGGACCTTAAAAACGCAAAGTTTGAGCAGACGCCGGAGGACCGGGTGAGGGTTACGGGCAGCAGGTTTATGCCGGCGCAAAAATACACTGTGAAACTGGAAGGAGTGAAAAAAGCCGGCTACCGGACGGTAGCCATAGCCGGCTGCCGTGATCCTGTCATGATCAAAGAAATTGACCAGGTTGTTGATACGGTAAAGGAAAGGGCCATGGACAATTTTGCGGGCGCCGGTTATGAATATTTCCTTGATTTTAAAATTTACGGCAAAAATGGTGTGATGGGTTTGCTGGAGCCTAAGCGGAACGTGGTTCCCCATGAACTGGGGATCGTTATTGAAGCGGTGGGTGAGACCCAGGAAATAGCCGACACCATCTGCGGCTTTGCCCGGTCCACTATGCTTCACTGCAGTTATCCCGGACGGGTAGCCACAGCGGGAAACCTGGCTTTCCCTTACTCGCCGTCGGATTTCAAAGGCGGTGAGGTTTACCGTTTTAGTGTCTACCACCTCATGGAAGTAAATGACCCGTTTGAGCTTTTCCCGCTGGAGATAATCAACATTTAAAGGTGATGAACTGTTGAAAAAGGTTAAAATTACTGAGCTGGCGGATGTTATCCGCAGTAAGAATTCAGGCCCTTATGAGCTTACCCTTGATATAATTTTTAAGAACCGGGAGTTTTTTGAACTGGCGCGTCGTTCCGGTATTTTCAATAAGCATTTATATGCTGACCTTTACGGTATAAGTGTGGATAAAGTGATTGACCTGGTGGAGTTCGAGCAGGCCAATGCAATTAAGGCCACCATTGTCCGCCCGGTTGTTTCAGGCGACACTGGTGAAACCGATGTGTACGGAGCGCAGCAGCACGCTCCGCTTTTAAGTATTGAGGTTCCTAAGAAATAATATTTCGGGGACAATTTTCAGGAGGTGTGGAAATAAGTTGAAACAGCTTGGTTTAAAGGCAAGGTCTTGGCTTAAAGGATTTCACATATTTTTCTCCTGTGCCTGGATTGGCACCGGACTTTCAATGACACTTCTGGCGTTGCTGATTGGGAATATTGCCAACGGGGACGAGCTATATGCCTTCAACGCTGTAATAAAATTATTGGATGATTATATCATTATTCCGGCTGCTTTTGGCTCGCTGATAACCGGTCTATTATTTTCCCTGTTCACCAACTGGGGGTTTTTCAAGTTCAATTGGGTCACATTTAAGTGGGTGGCTACAGTAGCCCAAATCCTTTTCGGTACTTTCTGGCTGGGTCCCTGGACCAACGGGGCGACCGCTATAGCGGATGCCCAGCGCGCCCTGGCTCTGCACAACCCCGCATACTTGTATGACCGGCAAATGGCCTTGTATTTCGGCGCCGCTCAAATACTGCTGCTGATATTGCAGGTGTTTATTTCAGTGTTTAAACCATGGGGAAAGCGGGCACTCAGTAAAAATTCCTAGTTGTTTATATCTGCGCCATAACCTGCATTTACTCTGTTATTGAGCGGTCACAGTTGAAAAATAGACCAGGTGACGTTTGGAAGAGATTAAAACTGCAATTAATACGAATGTCCCAAGCAGGTAAGGGAAGTTTATATTTAAATCAAAGACAATGCCGCCGGTTACCGGACCAAGGATGCGTCCCAGGCTGTCAAAGGACTGCATTATTCCAACTGAAGAGCCCTGACCCTCATCAAGGGTTGTCTTGGTGACCAGTGTGGAAATACTGGGCCGCAGCAGGCTGTTTCCCGCGCTGAATATCGCGGTGTAAATAACTATAAAAGCAGCATTAGGCGCAATCAGAATGAGAAGGAACCCGATTACAGAAATAACTATTCCGGTTGTAATCACTTTTATGTCGCCGAACCTGTTGACAAGCCTGCCAATCATACCGGCTTGAATGGCCACGCCCAGAACGCCCAGAATGGTAAACAAAAGACCCATTTCCCTGGGGCCAAAACCAACCCTGGCTGCCGCAAATAAGGCAAAGGTGCTTTCAAACAAGGCCATAGAAAAGCTGACTACAAAAGAGATGGCGAAAAGAGGGAACTGGGGGTTTTTTAATATTTCCAGGGTTAGCCGCAGGCCCCCTCTTTGAGTCTGGACACCCAGCTCCTTTAAAGATTCCGGCAGGAAGATCCAGGCAAATGGCAGAGTAAGAATAGCAAGGCCACCAGCTGTGAAAAATGGCAGTGAAAAGCTGTAATGGCCAAGCCATCCTCCCAGGGCAGGTCCAAAAATCATACCCAGACCCATAGCCGCTCCCATCATCCCCATGCCCCCGGCCCTGTTCTTGCTGGCTGTTATATCGGCGATATAAGCCATTGCCGTCGGCAGGGTGGCTGAAGAGATTATCCCCGATAGAATTCTAACCGAAAAGAGCATCCATAATTGGGTTGAAAGGCCGAAAAGAATAAAGGTTATGCCGTAGCCGCTTAAGCCAATAAGAAGAACAGGGCGGCGGCCTATTCTGTCGGAAAGCCTTCCCCAGAAGGGGGCAAAGAAAAACTGCATCAGGGAATACGAAGCCATTAAAAATCCTAGCGCCGTGGGGCTGCCATTAAGGCGTGTCACAAAAAAAGGAAGGATCGGAATGATAATACCAAAGCCGATCATTACTAAAAATAAACTGAAAAATAATATTGTAATCTCTTTGCCGTGGTTTTTCATATACTGCATCCCTCTGGGACAATGAGAGTGTTCCGGTTTAAAAAATTGACCAAATTCTTATCGCTGACTACTCGCGGGATTTTTAATTGATTAGCCGATGTGCCATTTGTCATGAGTATTTCCATTAATTCCTCAAAAGTTCCAGGCCTGACAATTCTTACTTGCAGTTGTCCGAGTTTCCCCGCCTGCCTCCCAACCTGGTAGCGGGGATTAGCAAGGCAGAGGGCTTCTTCAAGTACGTCTGTGTTAGGAATCCCGCTGCCGCCCGCTGGTAATTTTGCTTCCAGGTAAAAGATATATCTGCCGGGGGAGTTCTCGCAGTCAGCTACCGATGTGTAATCAACCAGCTCAACACCCAACTGTGCAGCTGCTTGATAGACGGCGTGGCGGACTGCCTGTTCGGAAGTTTTTTCACCTGTAAGGTTTAAAAGCTGACCCTTACGGTACAAAAACTCAATTACAGGGCATTCGTTGTAGTAGCTAACAACCTTAACAATATCCCCCATCCGGTAACGATAAAGACCGGCAAAACTGGTTACAACCACTTCATAGCATTCCCCAACAGTCAAATGTTCAAGATCAATTGTTTGGGGTTTAGTCTCATCTATGTCTTTAAGCGGAATGAATTCATGATAGGCGGTTCTGGGTGTTAGAACATAAGTTGTTTCATCAGGTTCCAGGCTGATGCCGATTAAGGCCTCTGTCGCTCCATAAACCGCCGAGTAAATTGGTGTGTCAGCTAAATATTGCTGTAATTTTTTTACGTAGATACTAAAGCTGCCTCCGGCGACACTGTTAATATAAAGGAGATCAGGCCAGATTCGCCGGGCTATACCGTCAAAACCTCGCTCGAATTCCTTTTTTAATTCGATGGCCCTGCCATGGTCCGGGCGAAGATTTTTTTGCAGGCGGTATCTTGTAGGTAAATCAAGATGAATTTCTTCGTTTATCCTTCCTTTGGACAGATCGTCAATCAACCTGGGCCAATATATTTCCAGTTGTTTAAAGAGGTCCAGAACGGCAGAAGCAAAGGGCGCCCCAATATACATTAAGTTTTTATACTTCAATGCGAACAGCAGGTGCAGGTAGTTGGCGTCAGGCTGGTTCTTTATTTCCAGTATTTCAGGAGGGGAGATCCAAAGGTATGGGAGCAGCCGCTTCATGGACTGCATCCCGCCGGAAGTACCAGCTCCCGTGGGAATGCCTGCCGGTGTTAAACCGGATGTGACCATATTCATAAGCATCAGCCCCCGGTTGAAACGGCGGGAATCAGGGATAATGTTAAACAAAACTCCTTGCATTAATAAACCCATATGTTCCGCAACTATACGGTGGGAGCGGGGTGTAACAGGTATCATTTTTTGATTTCCTGTGGTTCCTGAGGTAAGGCCAAAATATTTTACTGGTTCAGCGGTCAAGATATTGGTTTCTCCGGCAGCTATTTTTTCAATATCTTTTCGGTAGTTTTCGTATGTGGACAGAGGTACCGCATTTTTGTAAGCTTCTTTTGAGGTAATACCGGCAAAACTGTAACGCAAGCCATAGTCAGAGTTCTTGTTGTCAGCCAGTATATTCATTAAAACTAATTTTTCAACTTCCGCGGCATGGCAGGTGTCCGCAACAAAATTTCTAAAAAAAGATCCAGCGACAGTATTAACGGTTAAACCAACAGCTCTCTGTAGAATACCCACTTTCTATTACTCCTTTTTATCTATGCTTAAAATATCCAGGGACAGGCACATTCTTTTTAGCAGGGGCAATAGCCGGGGTAGATCGTTATCTTCGAGGTTTTTAGCAAGCGCCGTGAATTTTTGCTGGCGTTGAAGGTCAAAATCTATAACAGTTTCCATTCCCCTGGTTGTTAATCTGATTAATACCAACCTGCGGTCCTCTTCGGTGCGCTCTCTGTGCACGAGATTCAGCTTGAGCAAACGATCTATTAAACCAGTTACCGCACCCTGGGTAATCCCGAATTCCAGGGCAATCTCAGAAGGTTTGCAGACCTTTCTGTAGTGTACATACTTTAACAGGAAGATCTGAACAGGAGAAAGGCCGCAGCACTCTGGCATAACATACATGTGATATTTCTGCCAGACCGACTTTAACAGCCGTTCAAATTCTTCAAAAGTAGAAATATAGTTATCAGCCATTTATTTCACGTCCATTGTAGTTAATAATATTAACTATATACTAAGTAAATAATTTCTGTAAATAACCATTCTAATGCTAAATAAAACCAAGTAAACAGGGACAGACGTGTCCTAAGTATGATAGGACCATTATCCCTGCTTATGACGGGATTATTTATTTTTTATAGGACCTGTGAGCCAGGACTTACCTATGGTAAAATAAAATATACATAAAGAATTAATTTATGTGAGGTGTGGGGAGGTAAATCCGTTGAAAAAAAACAAGTGGTTGTTGACGTTTCTTTGTTTACTGATGTGTTTTGGGATCGTTTATTCAGCCAGCGCCGCATCAGAGTTGACTGCAAAGCAATTAATACTGGACAAGCTGCAGAATTCAGATTTTGTACCGCAGGGAGATATCAACAAGACTGCTTCCGGTACCTCTGATTACCAGATTACTGCGCTGCGCGGCGTTTTAGTTTCTCTTGTTGAGGAACTGAAAATTATAGATGGAGCAGTTTTGAGGCTTAATTATAAACTTGACTCACCGGAGAATAAACTGGAAGCAAATTATGATATAACTTTAGACAATAACAAGTATAACGGGAGCATGTATCTTGATAATGGCAAAATGATCTTCTCGACAGAGATATTATCTCTTATTAAGAATTTCGATCCGGAATTCGGCAAAGGGATGAATATCCCCCGGTATGTATATATATCTGGAGAAAACATTCCCGGAATGTGGGATAGTATCAATAAAGGCCAGTACCTTACTCCGGAAATAAAAAATCTACTAATTTTCTTTTTTGAAGCTATACCTGATAAGTACTTTACAGTCTCGTTAACCAACCAGACAGTGAGTTTCGAACTTGATCAGGACGGCCTGGAAGATGTGGTCGCCTCAGTAATGCTGAAAGTAGCCAATGAAAGAGACCGGTTCGCCGGCTTGCTGACTGACTACCTTGACGCCTCCGGCGTTAAAGCTGAGGACATCGAAAAAATGAAAAGTGATATTTTAGAGGGAATTGAAAAAAGCACCAAGGACGGCAGTTACCCGGACAGCCCGGAAAAAATAAGTAAATTGCTGGGCGGTATGCTGGTACTGGAAGAATTTAAATCAGTTACATCCTTGTTGCCCGGCGGACAGAACACTGCTGCGGCAACGATAAACATCGGCGGCAGTTCCGATTTCAAGGGCAAGCTGGTTTTTAGCAGCAATTCAACTGTGAGTAAAGAAAAATTAGACGGAACATACTCGTTAACTCTAAATGCCAGTGAAAACAAGCAGAAAATGAATATAACCGGAGAACTTCTCGGAGATCTCTATCAAACTGGTGTGGAAGCAAAATCTAATTGTACTATTAAAGTGAAAGTTAAAGATTCTGCCGGCAACATAGATTATTTGGATCTCGCCATAAAAGGTAAATCAGAAGTTAAAGCAGATCCGGATGTACAGGTAAACATTCCCGTATTGACCGAGGCTAACAGCGCGGATCTGGAGAAGCTTATCAACAACACTCCCAGAGTGGTGCTTGACGGTAAAACAATTACCTTTGATGTAGATCCGTATGTGGTAAATCTAAAAAGCGGTAAAAGAGTCATGGTGCCTTTGAGAAACCTGGCGGAAGCGCTGGGCTGCGAGGTGGGCTGGACCAATCCGGACCAAATAAATATTATGCGCGGCGATACAGTAATAAACATGTACATTAACAAACGGACATATTACGTTAATGGTGAGGAAAAGCAGCTTGATTCACCACCTTTTATAAGCGGGCAAAGGACGATGGTTCCGTTAAGGTTTGTGGCGGAGGAATTAGGCTGCACAGTGCAGTATAATGATGTGGAAAACACAGTTTATATTTATTCCCAGTAAACTTTGGGTGCATCTTACAACTGATCTTGCTTGAAAGGCGCCGCAAGGCGCCTTTCAGTTTTCCCTGATTGGGATAGTTTATCTAATAATTTGCATAGTTGCTTACGTTATTAAATTTTAAAATGGTATAATAATATATATGGCAGGATTCGGCAGAATAATCAAAACTGGAGGACGATATGTTTGTAATCGACCGTTTTGAAGGTGACTGGGTGATTGTGGAAGCAAACAGAAATATTTTTAAACTGCCACGGGAGTTGCTGCCGCCAGAAGCTATGGAGGGCGATGTGATCAGGCTGAATGTGCAAATTGATCCGGCTGCTACCGCAAACTTAAAAAACAAAATAGATGATTTAGCCAGAAAACTTTTTAGGGACTGATTTTTAAATGGGAAACACCATAAAAAAGCTGTTCATAATCATTCTGGCTCTTGTTTTTTTATCAGGGTGCGCCAATGTCAGGCAAAACCGGGCAGCCCATAAGAGCGATCTCCAGAATTCCCTGCCCGCTCAGACTCAAAGCGAGCCAAATGCCCAGGAAAAGCCCGCTGTGCTCAAAGTCCACTTTATGGATGTGGGACAGGGTGACTCTGTTTTTATTGAGCTGCCGGATGGAAGGAACATGCTTGTAGACGCCGGTACAAGGGGCAGCGAAAGTGCTATTATGGATTATCTCAGGGGCAGGGGTGTGAAAAAGGTTGATTTTGTCGTAGGCACTCATCCTCACGAAGATCATATAGGTTCTCTTGACGCTGTGATTAAAGACTTTGAGATTGGCCAGGTGATCATGCCTGAAGCCACCACCAACACACGGGTTTTCTATAATTTATTACAGACCATAAAAGACCGGGGTCTGACAATTAAAAAGGCCAGGGCAGGTGTCAGCATCTTCGAGGAAGGCAGTTTATCGGCGACATTGCTGGCTCCGCAAAAAAATGAATATGAAAGCTTGAATAATTTTTCGGCGGTAATTCTATTAAAGTACCAGGACATAGCTTTTCTTTTAACCGGCGATGCCGAGGCTGAGTCCGAAAAGGAGATCCTGTCCGCCGGGCATAATGTACAGGCCCAGGTACTGAAAATAAGCCACCACGGCAGCAATTCTTCAACAACTTTAAAGTTTTTGCAAGCGGTAAACCCCGTTTATGCGGTTATATCAGTTGGCGCCGGCAATGATTATAACCACCCCCATACGGTTATCCTTGACAGACTGGCTAAATCAGGGATTATCACACTCAGGACCGATCAACAGGGGACTATTGTATTTGAAACAGACGGAAAAGTCGTTAACTATAGCACATCAAGATAAAAGCAAGTCGGGAAGGAGAGATGTTGTGTCTATACTGGCTGAACTTGCCGAACCGGTGGTTGCGAAAATGTTAAAGCTGAGTGAGGATGAACTTTATGAAAAGCTGGGGGAAACGGCCAGAGCCATAGCCGCAGACCCTGCCAAGGCCGGTCTTTTTGAGCCGATAGTCATTTATAATGAACCGGAAATGGAGTTTATTGAGGACGTCAGGGACTTTGGCCGGCGGCTTTTCCGCCGCTGGAATGTGGAAACATATAAATTTATCTGTGGCGATGATATTGACGACATGGTCGACCGGCAGGAATTGATCAACGCTTTTGATATCAATGATCTTGCTGTGGCTGCCGCGCTGGCCTCCCTGCTGGTTACCCACGTGGGGCTGTCTCCCGCCCTGGCGGTAGTGGTTGCTTCACTGGTAATAAAGCGCTTTGCCAGCCCCGGACATGATCAGTTTTGTAAGGTTTGGAAAAATAAAATGTCAAAATACGAGTGATTGCTCTCGCTCATCTTAACGAGTTTCCGGATTATTATGACCGGCTGGAAAAAATGGAAAAAGAAGCAGAAGAATTTTGGGGCGTTGAAGATTGAAAAATAAGAAAATAATAAGAAAATAGTAAGAAAAGAATAAGAATATAATTAGAAAATGATTAAAAAGAATAGAAAGAGGTGATTGTATTGAATCCAAAAGCGCTTTACAACATCAGTTATGGCCTTTACATTATTACCTCAAAAAAAGGTGATTTGCTGAACGGACAGATTGCCAACACCGCGTTCCAGATTTCCAATGATCCTGCTACGATAGCCGTGAGTATTAATAAGAACAACCTGACCCACGAGTATATCAGGGACAGTAAGTTTTTCGCGGTATCGGTTATTGCCCAGGAAGCGCCGCTGTCACTCATCGGCCAGTTTGGCTTCAAATCCGGCCGGGAGGTTGATAAATTCGAGGGGATTAAAAAGAATATAACCAAAAACGGTGTGCCATATGTCGACGACCATACGCTTTCCTATATTGAAGCTAAAGTGGTTTACGAGTTTGATGCCGGCACACATACGGTTTTTGTCGGCCAGATCACGGAAGCTGAAGTTTTAGGGGAGGGCGCTCCTATGACTTACGCTTACTACCAGCAGGTGAAAAAGGGCAGTGTTCCCCCATCAGCTCCTACTTTCAATAAAAAAGAGGAGGAGAAGAGCTCGTCATCAGGACTATACGTCTGCAGTGTGTGCGGGTATGTATATGATCCGGCGGCAGGTGACCCGGATAGCGGCATAGCACCCGGAACACCTTTTGCGGATATCCCGGATGACTGGGTATGCCCCGTCTGCGGCGCGAGTAAAAAGGATTTTGAAAAGCAAGATTAGTCAGGCTTTAAAACAAAACGGAGTACAGGGGCGATGCCGCCGGTGGAATTGATTAGAGAAAGTTTGAACAGGTACCTTCTCAGACGCTCGGGTAAAATGGCAGTGGAGGGGCTGGTTTACGCTAATGACCAGCTCCTTCCTTTGATAATGAAAGATAGATCACTGCGGCAATTGGCCAACGCTGCCTGCCTGCCGGGCGTGGTAGGCCGTATCTGTGGCATGCCGGATATTCACGAGGGTTTCGGTCTGCCAATCGGCGGGGTAATGGCTACAGCGCGGGATGGTGTGATTTCCGCCGGAGCGGTCGGTATGGACATTAACTGCGGCGTCCGTCTTTTGGCGACCAAAGTTTCAGCCGCTGATCTTGGTATTCCTTTCCTGCGCAAGCTTCTGACCAGGATTGAGGAGTACGTCCCGGTCGGTGTGGGCAGAAGAGGCAGGCACAAGTTTATTACAACAGATATATTTGAGGAAGTTGTTCATAACGGTCTGGCAGCTCTGGTGAACCGCGGCTGCGGCAGGCCGGAAGATCTGGAAAACACCGAAGAGGACGGCTGTCTGCCCGGCGCCGACCTGAGCGCTGTAAGCCGCGAAGCCTGCAGGCGGGGATCTGTTCAGCTTGGCACTCTGGGTGGCGGCAATCATTTCATAGAGCTGCAGGTAGTGAAACAGGTCTATGATCAGGTAGCGGCAGACTCATTTGGACTCTACCCGGGACAGTTGACAGTGATGATCCACACAGGCAGCAGGGGTTTTGGCCATCAGATCTGCAACGATTACAGCAAAAGCCTGCTGGCTGCCGCCAGAAAGCACGGCATCGAAGTGCCGGACAGAGGTCTGGCCTGCGCGCCGGTTGATTCCAAAGAGGGAAAGGATTATTACGCCGCCATGGCCTGCGCGGTCAATTTCGCTTTTGCCAACCGGCAGTTGATTACTCATGACGTACGCTGCGCGCTGAGCGATATCTTTGAGTGCGGCCAGGGAGAATTGGGGCTGGCATTGATTTATGATGTTGCTCACAACATAGCAAAATGGGAGGAGCATGGCGGCGCAAAGGTGCTGGTGCACCGCAAGGGGGCGACTCGCGCCCTGCCGCCCGGACACCCGGAAAACCCGGCCAAATACCTTGACACCGGCCACCCGGTCCTGATTCCAGGCAGTATGGGCACGGCGTCGTATGTGCTGACCGGTACCGCTAAAGCTGCCGAATCTTTTTATTCCGCCAACCACGGCGCTGGGAGGGTGCTTTCCAGAACAGCCGCGATCAAGGAAATATCCAGGGAACAGTTTGAGCGCAGCATGTCAGGTATCCTGTACAATTCCCGCAACTACAAGGAACTGCTGGACGAGGCGCCCGGCGCGTATAAAGATATAGACCAGGTGGTAGAAACGCTGGCTGCCATCGGCATGACCCGCAAGGTGGCCAGGCTGGAGCCGCTGGCGGTAATCAAGGGCAAAGATTGACCTGGGCATTAATCCGGCGCCTCCTCTCTAAGGGAAGAAGGTGGTCCGACAGTCATACCGCGGTGGCGGATGTTTACTTGTGGCTCAACAGTTACGATCACTTCAGGGAATATTTCGTTCCAACTTTCTTTATACCCAAGCCAGTCCTGGTGGTGACGTCTCCTTAACTCCTCGCCAAAACCGAGGACGTCGGTATTAAGCTGCTGGGCCTTTTTGACGGCAGCCTCAATTTCCAATGCTATCTGGTCACCGGCCTCTAGCACCACAGATTCTACAAAACTTTCATCTGATATTCCCTGCTGGCTTCCGAAGTGTTCCAACAGATCACAGTAGGCTTTAACTTTAACCTCAAAAGCGGGCCGTCCATTCTCACCCTGGCTCACATCAATCCTGCACTTACTTTTGCGAACACCAAGGGTAATGGGCTCATTTGTGCCACCGGCCTGGTGCTGTACGGTTATTTCCCGGTCTTTTACCTTGTTCAGCACCCACATCAACCCCAGGGTTTCCCTTTCATTCAAAAAATCTACCAGTTTGCCGTCCAGACTGAAAGCGGCCAATCCCGAAACTCTCAAGATATTATTTCCGCCGTCTGACTTTTTTTCCGCCGAGCTCAGACTTGTCTTGGGCACAACCTCAACCACCGGCGCCAGCGGGCAGATTACCCCTGAGTTAAGCAGGTATAAAAAATCTTTAATGTTTACCGACATAATCGCCTGGGTGCCGTCTTTGGCCTTAAATATATCATTTATCGCAAGCGCGGAAGCGCCAAAAACAGGTGTTTCCTGCTCCAGTATGTCCTTAGCCTCTCCTTTCGACACCACCACATAGGTGGTCCCCCTGGATTCTCTACTCCGAATCAAACGGTCGAAAAATGGCGCTGTTCCGCTGCGTGCCGCTTTTTCGCCAATAAGGTTGACCCGGACATGACCGAAAAACAGCTTTTTCGGATTTTCATAGTTCATTTTAGCTATCGCCGACCGGATAGTTTTAGAAGTTTCAGAAATGGTCCAGAAGGGTCTTGTTCCTTCACCCGCCCCACCCGCGCCGGCGGTTCCACCGGCGCCGGCTGTGGTGGCGGTGTGCCTGATAACCTGCAGCGTTACCTCGACCATGGGTTCACCCCCCGGATTTTCAGCCAGGTCGGTGGCCACACCCACAACCAGCCCTAGATCATTTATCTCACGCCGGTCCCAGCAGCCGCCGGCGGTCAGAATCAGAACCAATAATGACAGAAAGATAAAAACCTTTTTCATTTAAGGTTGCAAGCTCTCTTTCTCTGAAAATATGCTCTATTTTGATGGTCCGATAAGGCAAAGTTGACCTGGCGGAACCCTTAAAAACGGAGGAAGATATTTTTGAATAAGTTGCTGTAAGGCCGGAACAGGTAATCAATAATAGTTGCGAAACGCCAGGGCTTAAAACTTACCGTGTCCATAACAATGACGGACAAACCGGCCAGCAACAGCACAGCAAAGGCTGCCGCTTCCTTCCATTTTTTGCGCCGGACCAGGGGCCATCCTTCAACAAGCGCAAGCCCTGTAATTGCTATGACATAGACATATACCATTCCGCGCCTCCTCTTTGCGGGAAGAACACTCTTTTTCACGAGGTGCTTTTTTGACTGCTGATCCTGAAGAGAGAGATAAGGTAGAGTAATAAAGGAATTATCAGTGAAAAAGAAAACAGGCCATAACCGGGCCAAACGTTGGTCAAAAAGTCTGTCAATTCGACAACGCTGCCGAATGCGTTGCCGGCCAGCGCCAGCATCAAAATCGATATGGGCAGCAGGAGAAACTGGTACTCTTTAAAACCCAGGGTTTGGGCGGTGGCTAAAGTGGCGCAGTAGAGAAAAGCGCATATTTTAAAGACGCTCCCCAGCACCCAGACGATAACTATCAAGACCTCAAGGCGATCGAAGATATCAGCTATACTGATCATCCTGGCCAGGTTAAACAGTGGGAATTCCATTTGTCCGGTGAACACACCGCCAAATACGGCTATAGTCGCCACTTCGACGGCGGTCAGGATGAATCCGATAACAACCACCGCAATGATCAGATTGCGGTTGGTATGGCGGAAACTGGCCAGGGCGGGAATGAACATGCCGGCCAGAATCACTTCCCCCCGCCAGGAACCTGCGGCAAGAGAGGTATACAACACATTGCCGATCGAGTGCTTTGCCACCGGCAGCAGGCGGTTAAAATCCATTTGTTGAAAAGGGAAAACAATAATTACAATCATCGCCAGGAGGATCACAGGAAGAAGTACTTCATTAACCCTGGCCCAGACTTCCAGGCCGCTGCGGACAGCGTAGAAACAAAGGATCATTAAGGTGGTCATGAATATTCCTACAGGAGTTTTCAACATAATTGTAACATTCAAAAGAACAGCGAACTCTCTTATAATTATAGCTCCCAGGGTGAGAAACCAGAAAGTGTAAAACAGCCCCAGAATTTTCCCTAAAGGTTGGCCCAGGATTAAAGGCAGGTACTCGATCATCGTAAGACCCGAGTACCGTCTGGCCAGTGCGACAATGATCATAGAGGCCAATATTCCCCAAACGGTTGCAATCAGGGCGGAAATCCAGGCGTCATTATCAAGAGCGCGGGCCGCTATCTGAGGCATGAAAAAAATAACCGTTGCTATGAGGGTGGTCGTGATAATAAAAGCAAGCTGCCGTTCTGAAATCCTGCCAGGTTCCACTTACTATCTTCCCTTCCGGGGTAATTTTTCATTTTTGCCGGCGGCGCCGGATTCGCTGTTCCTGGGGGGAGGCGGCGCTGGCGGAGGGGTATTCCCCCGGGTCCTATCTTCACCGGCGATATACGCCGGCCTCTTGTTAACGTCCCACTGAGGGGCGCGGTAAACCATGTCTTTCATTTCCTTTAGCCGCAGGGGAGCGTACGGTTCAAAATAAGGCACCCCGAAAGACCGCAAGCTAGCCAGGTGAATCAAAAAGGCAATTGACACCAGGGCAATGCCGTAAAAACCCAGCATCGCGGCGGTTGTCATAATAGCAAGCCTGACCACCCTGATTGCTAACGCCAGCTCGTAGCCTGAGCCCAGGGTAAAGTTGGCTATGGCCGTGGAGGTGATGACAATGACCAGGGCGGGTGACACCAGGCTGGACTGGACAGCCGCCTGCCCCAGGATCAGGGCGCCGACAATATTGATGGCCGCGCCTATCACACGGGGCAGCCTGATGCTGGACTCCCAGAGCAGCTCAAAGACGATCAAAAGGAACAGGGCGTCGAAATAAACTGGAAAAGGCACGTTCTCATTAGCTCCGGCAATGGAAAAAACCAGGGGTATCGGGATCATTTCCTGGTGGAATGTAATCAGAGCTACATATACTCCAGGCAAATTGGTGGCTGTGAAAATTGATATATATCGTAGAAAGCGGACAAACCAAACCGCCATCGGGTTGAGGTAGTAATCATCGGCTGTTTGCAGAAACTCCATAAAAAGGGTTGGCGCCATCAGGACCTGGGGGCTGCCGTCGACCACCAGGGCAAACCTTCCCTCCAGCAGGTCGGCCACCACCTTGTCAGGCCTCTCGGTACTCTTCATGATTGGAAATAAAGTGTAGGCCCGGTCCTGGATCAGCTCTTTAAGGTATGAGCTGTCAAGAATACCGTCTATGTCTATCCTGCCGATCCGCCTTCTGGCTTCCTCCACTATTTTGGGATTGGCTATATCGGCTATGTACATCAAGGTTACCTTAGTATTGGAACGCCTTCCGATGATGTAGTCTTCCGACTTCAGCATGGCATCACCCAGCCTGCTGCGGATGAGGGCGGTGTTTACCCGTATATTTTCTACGAAACTGTCGTGCGGCCCCACCACAGAAGATTCGATAACAGGTTCCGATATAGGCCGTACGGGTGTGTTCTGGGCGTCAACCATCAAGCCCTCAGGACACCCTTCCATTAGGAGGACCAGTTTGGACATCAAAACCCAGCGTTTTATTTCAACCAAATCCGCAACCAGGACTGTATCATAAAAAGGTAAGAAGCGCTGGTTTAAATAATCGGTCAGTTTCCCGGCCGGCGCCTCCCGCAACTGCTCTCTCGGCATGTCCAGCATTAGTGAATGAAAAACATCGTGACTAACCCGGCTGTCAATCAGGCCGTCCAGCCAGACCGCCAGGAGCCTGATTTCCCCCACGTAAAAGCGCCTGAAAACAATATCTGAAATATTGGCAAACTCCTGCCGCAGGTAGGCTTCATTTTCAGCAAGATTGCTGCTGATTTCCCTGAAATCGACAGGCAGGGGTACCTGTTTTGGCCCGCTTGAAGCCCTAATATCCGGTTTTCTGTTTGTCTTTTTAAAAAAACGGATCATGCCAGTTACCTCTTTCTAAGTTAAAACTCCAGTGTGTAAAATATTTTCCCCATCTTACAAGGATTTACTCCAAGAAAAAGGAGCCCCCACTTATGGGAAAGCCCCTTGTTATCTGGCTGAACAATTTTGCATTTGACAACATACTACTGATGTATTCCTATGCCGGGAAATATTCCTCCAGCCATGTGAAAAATGCTTCCCACGCCTGGCGGTAATGTCCGGTAAACTGGTGGTCGGCGCCGGAAATCAGGTGTTTTGTTTTTGGTCGGCCGGCGGCGTTAAAAATAATATCGGCATTTCGCACAGGCACCACGTTGTCATCGCTCCCGTGCACCACCTGCAGCGGTCGCGGCGCAATCAAAGCAGCATTCCCCGCCACGTCATGCCTGTCCAGGTCGTGGAAAAAGCTTCTTTTAACATGGACGGTACCGTCATGTCCTGCTAATGGTACCAGGTCATGCTTATTTTCGCCTGCTTTTTCCAGGAATCCCTCAAACAACCGGGTTGGTTCAGCCGGCGCCGCCCAAACGCTGATACCAGCCACCCTGTTATCGATGGCGCCGTGGCATAAAGCCGCTGTCCCACCGAAGCTTCTGCCGCTGGTTATTACTCGCGTAAAGCCGGCCTCCAGGCAGAAATCAACAGTGCTTTTTATGTCATAGATATGGCTGGTAAGGCTTATGTTGGAAAAATCTCCTTCACTCTCCCCGCAGCCGCAGAAGTCAAATAACAGGGCGGCATAGCCCCGCCTGCCAAGCTCTTCAGACATGGTGAGGGCCTTGCCGCCACCTTCTTTGCTGCCGACGAACCCGTGGCATACAATCACTATTGTTTCAAGGTCAGGTCCGGTGTGAAGCAGACCCGCCAGTTTCAAACCCCTGCTGTTAGGGTAGGCTAATTTCTTCCATGCAGGTAATCCAGACAGTCTGATCCCCCCATTTTAAAAAGTTGACATCTTAAGGCAAAGGCTTTTACAATAAATAATATGTTTGAATATATAAAAACAAAGGAGGCAAAAATGTGAACCTCAGTGAAATTATAAGAGACAGGCGCAGCATACGCAAGTACCAGGACAGGAAAATTCCCAGTGAAATATTAAGTGAAATACTCGAGCAGGCTCTGTGGGCGCCCTCGGGGATGAACAGGCAGAATTGGAATATCTATGTTGTAAAGGGCGAAGAGAAGTCCAAGCTGCTCGATGCCGTAGCTCAGGCCGGTGAAATATTTAAACCTACCCTGGAGAAGCTGTTTCAGGAAAAAATGGTCAACATCACCATGCAGTTCTTTAAGACACTTGGCGGCGCCCCGGTGGTGCTGCTGGTTTACATGCCCAAACTGACCTATGAGATCAGGCCGGATATGAGCAGTTTAGAGAGATATCAAATCGAGCACAATCGCTTTACTAATATGCTCAGCGCGGCGGCCTTAATCCAGAACATCCTTTTGCTGGCCTGGGACAGGGGACTGGGCACCTGCTGGATGACCGCGCCCAAGAACGCGGAGGACCAAATCAATGATGCGATGGGGATTGCAGACCAGGAACTCGTTTCGATAATTCCCATAGGCTACCCTGACCAGAGCCCGCCGGCGCCGCCCAGGAAAGCAGATAAAATCCACTGGATCGGTGAACACTGACATTGAAGGGAGCGCGCTATATGACCTTATCTTTTGAACAGGGTCCCATCAGGCCACCCAGCGAGGCAGCCAGCTTATTGCTCAGGCTTACCCGCAACTGTACCTGGAATAAATGTGTGTTTTGCCCCACGTATAAAGGCCAGACCTTTTCCAGGCGGTCTATAGATGAGATTAAGAAGGATATTGATACCGTCAGGGTAATGGTCCGGTTAATCCGGGAATACTCTCTGGAAAATGGTTTTGATGGTACTGTAAACAGGAAAGTTCTTGAGCATTATTATTCCGCCGGGAATTATAATATGTTCCACGTAGCTATGTGGCTGCATGATGACGCCAGAACAGTGTTTTTTCAGGATGCCAATTCTTTGATCATGAAAACCGCTGATTTAATAGTTATATTGAAGTACCTCAAAGAACGCCTGCCTTCTGTGGAACGGGTCACCAGCTACGCCAGGTCTGACACCTTATTGCGCAAAAGTGTTGAAGAGCTGGCCGAGCTGCGCTTTGCCGGTCTTTCCCGTATTCATGTGGGAATGGAATCGGGCTGCGACGAGGTGCTTAAATTCATGGATAAAGGAGTCACTTCCCGGCAGCATATAGACGCTGGAAGGCTGGTCAAAGAAGCCGGGATTTCACTCTGTGAGTATGTCCTTTTAGGGCTGGGCGGGGTGCAATGGTCACAGGAACATGCGCTTGAAACAGCTGGAGCACTTAACTCGATCAACCCTGATTTCATCCGCTTCCGCAGCCTGGCGGTGACAGAAAAAATGCCCCTGCATCAAAAAGTACTGCTGGAAGAATTTCAGCTACAGGACGATGAGGATGTGGTGCTTGGAGAAAAGATATTTATGGAAGGGCTTGAGGGTATTCAAAGCAGTATTATTAGCGACCACTCCCTGAATTTACTTGAAGAAGTTAAAGGCAAATTACCAGAAGATAAACCAGCCATGCTTGCTGTTATAGACCGCTTCCTAGCCTTGCCGGAAAGGGAAAAACAAATTTTTATTCTGGGCAAGCGACTGGGAATGTACCACCGGTTGGCTGACTTAGAGAATTCTGAGCGTCATTGCCAGGTTGAAGAGATGTTAAACAAGCTGGCAAGGGAGGGGCAGTTCGCAGAAGCAATAGCCTACCTGAAAGGCCAGTTGATCGCTTAAATAAAATTAGATTTCGTACTGCGCCCGCATTTAAATGTGCGGGCTTTTTCAAATTTAAGGGGCGGTTTACTAAGAGCGATGACCCACAGGGTTATGACCTGTTGAACATCGCTCTCAGTAAAACATTAATTGAATTTATATCTTATTTAGGCAAATCGACAGCAGAAACTTTGTTAACGCTCGCCAGTTTTTGAACTGCCAGGATAATTACTCCCACTGACAGGAGCATGAGCAGGATGTCAGTTACCGCGAGGGGATAGTTTTTAGTCGGGAGATATTTATTAAAGAGCAACTGCCAGAGGGAGGCCAGTGTAGTGACCATCATAAACACGGCTGGTATAATAGCAAAGAAGTTTGGCTTTTTGCGATAAGCCAGCCAAACCGCCACGGCAATAAGGGCCAGAGCTGCAAGGAGCTGGTTGGCCGTACCGAAAATCGGCCAGATATAACTAAAGGTGTTGGTGTAGCCCAGCCAGAACATGAGGCCGGCGGAGAGGCAGGCGTTGAAGATATAGGATTTTAATATGGCTGGTGGGTTTTTCAAAAGCGTTGCCCACAATTCCTCGAAAAGGTAGCGGTTCAGGCGGACGGCGGTGTCCAGGGTGGTAACCACAAATCCTTCCACCATAAGGATGCCCAGAACTGTGCCGGCCGTAATAGGGACACCAATTGAATTGTGCATAAGTGTGCCCATACCGAGCGAAAAGGCCAGGATTGGGTTGCTGGCGACGCCTTTCGTGGTGGGGTAGACAATACTGCTGTAAGTGTCAAAATTTAGCCCGCCCGCCACGGCGACGATAACCAGCAGCGCCAGCAGGGCTTCGAGGATCATGCCGCCGTACCCTATTTTCTTGGCGTCGGACTCCTTGGATACCTGCTTGGAGATGGTTCCGCCTGCCACGAGGGTATGAAAACCGGATATGGCCCCGCAGGCTACCGTAATAAACAGGAACGGCCAGATCATGCCGAGTGCCTTTGTGCCGGCGGCCACATTATAGGCGGGTATCTGCATGGTAAGGCCGTTGAATCCCCCACCAATTACGCCGATAAAAAGAGCAGCCATGCCTATGTACAGTAAAAAGGAGTTCGTAAAGTCCCGCGGCTGCAGGACAATCCACACAGGTATTCCTGCCGCAAAGATGACGTAAACGGTCAGGATCATCATCCATACTTTCGGGTCGAGCGACAAAGGAAAGTAAACCCCTAAAGCAATAGATATTATTCCTACGATAGTCGCCAGCGCTCCTGCAGACAGGACGCTGATTCCTCTTTTGTAAAGAAGGTAGCCGAGCAATGGGGCGCATAAGGTCATAATGATCACTGAGGTAGAAGCGATACCGCCGATCTGTGCCTTAACCACCCCGTCCGCACCGGTTACTGTTTTTAAAATGGTCTGCCCCACGGTAATTCCCATTGACTTCAGCGGTACCAGGGAGGTGAGGGCGGTGGCGGTGAGCCCGAGAAATGCTGATGTTACAAGGAGGAGCATCACTATAGTAAAAGAAATAAACAGGATAAAACCAAACCTGCCCAGTGAGCGGTCCGTCACTTCAGCAATGGAGCGGCCCTTTTCCCGCAGGCTCATAAATAAAGCTGTGTAATCCTGAACCGCTCCAATAAATACTGTTCCAATAATCACCCAGAACCAGACCGGCATGTACCCGAAAATAACCGCTGCGGTCGGTCCGATAATAGGGCCTGCACCTGCAATCGAAGCGAAATGGTGTGAAAAAACCACGCCGAGTTTGGTTGGAACGTAGTCTACCCCGTCTGTCATTGTCGTAGAAGGAGTAGGTCTGCTGTCATCTTCACCGAAGACTCTTGAGATATAACCTCCGTAAAAACGGTAGGCCAGGTAAAAGACTGGAAGCGCGATAATAAGCAGCAGAGAAATGTTCATTGGTATACCACCTCCTGAATTAAGAATGCCTGAAATCGTTAAAACAATCTTTATCTCTGATAGGCATCACTCCATATGTAGTTATCGGATTAAAATAAAAATACTCTTACCTGTTTTATAAAACAAAAACTGTTTTGTTAAAAATATATTCTGCTTAACAGGTGATATATTCAGCACAAGAGGCGAAAAACAGCATAGAGAAGAAAAAAGAAGTTCTAAATGTACAGCTTCTGCTTTTGAAAAGGCATAATATTCCATCCGTTTTTTGGATCTAATGTATCATTAATGCAAATAGGTTACAAGCTATTTAAGAAGTAATTTTCTTAAAATCTTAATGCTAACAATTTTGGAAGATAACATTCAGGTGTATTCATACTAACAATTTAAAATTTTCTTAGGGCTGATATCAGCTACTTTACGTTATGAAATGCACGGTTATAATAATTTAAGAGAATATATCTGTATAGGAGTATGAAATGAAGGATTATCTAGTACGAGGAATTGGAGAAAACGGTCAATTTCGCGTTTTCGCCGCCACAACAACAAAACTTGTTGAAGAAGCAAGAAGCAGGCATGATACCTGGCCTGTCGCGAGCGCTGCCCTGGGGCGGGCTTTAACAGCGGGTTTATTGCTGGGCGCAAACCTGAAGGGTGATGACATCCTGACCTTGCGTATTTTTGGCGACGGGCCTTTAGGCGCTATAGTTGTTACCGCTAATGCTACCGGTGATGTAAGAGGCTATGTTCAGGAACCACATATTCAACTGCCTGCCAAAACGGCGGGCAAACTGCCGGTGGGCGACGCAGTGGGCAGAGGTTATCTGCATGTCACAAAGGACATGGGACTCAAGGAGCCTTTTACCGGCAGTGTGGAGCTTGTCTCAGGCGAAATTGGGGAGGATGTGGCCAGGTACCTCTTAATCTCTGAGCAAACCCCATCCGCAGTGGCGCTGGGTGTGCTGGTGGGGCCGGAAGGTTTTGTACAGGCAGCGGGCGGCATAATCATCCAAATGCTTCCCGGAGCTGAAGAAAAGGTTTTGCTGCGCCTTGAAAAGAGCCTGAGTGAACTGACACCTGTCAGCAGCCTGGTCGCCCGGGGCTTGGGGCCGGAAGGTATAGTAGCCGAAGCGGTAAAAGGACTCGAGGTCCACTACCTGGAAAGCATGTCAGTCCGTTTTAAATGTAAATGTTCACGGGAAAGAGTGGGAGACATTCTGGCGGCGATGGGAAGAGATGAGATCATCAGGATTTTAAATGAACAGGGTCAAGCCGAGGTTGTTTGCCACTTTTGTGGTGACAGATATATATTTGCAGGGAGCGAATTAGAGTCTGTTTTAGAAGAAATATAAATTATTTTAATGAAGCATGCTTGAATAATAAATATATTCTATGATGCTTATGAAGGAATATTATTAATTTTATTGAAGAAAGTAAGAATAATTAAACTAAGCCCGGGAAGGAAGAGCTTTATGAGTGACAAAATACTTGATTGCCGGGGGTTAGCCTGCCCACAGCCGGTTATTGAAACTAAAAAGGCCCTTGAAACGGGAGCTGAAAAAACTATCCTGGTAATGGTTGATAATATGGCGGCCAGGGAAAATGTTACCCGTTTGGCCAAAAGTTTGGGTTGCGAGGTTAAGGCGGAAGAAAAACAAGGGTGCTATTACCTTACTGTACGCAAGCAAGAAGGCGTTTTCCCGGCCAAGGAAGACAGCCGGGGAGAAGCGCCCCAGCCTCAAGGCGCCAGTGGCGCAGTGTACCTTGTAACTACGAACAGTTTCGGTCAGGGTTCACCCGACCTGGGTGAGGTGTTAATGAAAAGCCTCATGGTCACCGTGGTCCAGCAGACAATTCCCGCCGCTATGTTTTTGCTGAACACAGGCGTTTACCTGGCCGTGGAAGGTTCTCCCGTCCTGGAACAAATGCGGACGCTGGCCGACGCCGGCACTGAAATTCTGGTCTGCGGCACCTGCCTGAATTACTACAAGCTGATGGAAAAACTAGCGGTAGGCACTGTGTCAAATATGGCGGATATCAACAGCCGCCTGAACGGCCCGCATAAAGTAATTACTATCAGTTAAGGTAAAATATTACAGCTAAATTTATTCTAAAAAGCTATTGTAAAACTTCCAGCAGAGGCTTATATTTATATTAAATAATTAGATGTTTATCTAAATATCTAAAAAGTGAGGGGAGATGCTTTTGGTAAGCAAATTTTTTAAAGCCCTGGCTGACCAAACCCGTCGAAAGATATTAAAACTGCTCAGGGGGAGCGACATGACCGCCGGGGAAATAGCTGATCATTTTAACATAACTAAACCAAGCATTTCCCACCATCTGAATATTTTGAAACAGTCCGGACTGGTGCTGGACGAACGGAAGGGACAGTACATTGTGTATTCCCTGAACATGACCGTTTTTCAGGAAGTGATGGGCTGGTTTGCAGAAATTACAGGCAAAAAGGAGGAGTGACACTGTATGGATCAAACCCGAGGGTCAAAGCAGGGGCTGGGGCAAACCCTGCTCAATGACTGGCCGCTCATATTGGTTATTATCTGCAGCTTTATTGCGGGAGCGGTATTATACAGCCACATGCCGGACCGGGTGCCCAGCCACTGGAAC
Organism: uncultured Pelotomaculum sp.; assembly: GCA_964543575.1. Classification (GTDB taxonomy): domain Bacteria; phylum Bacillota; class Desulfotomaculia; order Desulfotomaculales; family Pelotomaculaceae; genus Pelotomaculum_B. The sequence goes on along the minus strand of CAZIYV010000003.1, from coordinate 4,350 downwards.
ATCCGGGGTGAGGTTGACGGCTACTCGTCCCGCTTTTGGGGAACTTTCGGCATTCCCCTGATTAACGCAGGCATTTTCGCCATGCTGCTGTTCCTGCCCTTGATAGACCCGCGCAAGGAAAACTACCGTAAGTTTGCCGGAGCCTACAGGGTTTTTAAGGCAGTGTTTATAGTCTATATGACCGGTGTTTACCTGATTGTGCTTTTGAGCGTGTTTGGTTTTCCGATTCCGGTGGACAGGGTGATGATGGCGGGTGTAGCATTGCTGTTCATCGTGCTGGGCAATTACATGGGACAAATCAGGCACAACTACTTTGTGGGAATCAAGACCCCCTGGACACTGGCCAACGAGCAGGTCTGGCAAAAAACCCATCGTCTTGGCGGCCGGCTCTGGGTGGCTGCCGGTGTGACAGGCCTTCTGGCAGCCCTGATCGGGGGCGCTGTGGGTGGGATAGTGCTGGGAGTAGCACTGGGTATAGCGACTGTCATCCCGATCGTTTATTCCTACCTGGAGTTTCGCAGGGAAAAAAAAGAATAGGCTGACAAAACTGTTTAAGGTAAATAAAACCACTTTACTCAGAACATAAGTTCGGGCTATAATAGCACCAAACTTATGTTTGGGGATGGTGGTTTTTTTGCGCTGCCCGATCCTGTTGGCCGATATGAATGCCTTTTTTGCCAGTGTGCACCAGGCCATGAATCCAGTGCTCCGGGGAAAGCCGGTAATCGTCGGCGGGGACCCGGCCAAACGGCACGGGATTGTTCTGGCGGCTTCTTACGAGGCCAAGGCCTGTGGAGTTAAAACGGGCATGGCCGTGTGGGAGGCCAGGAGCCTCTGCCCGCGGGGTATTTTTGTAAAACCCAGGCATGGTCACTATGTTAACTTTTCTGCGCGGATTATCAGGATCATGCGAGACTTCAGCCCGCTGGTAGAGCCTTTTTCCATTGACGAGGCTTTTATGGATGTATCCGGCTGCGAGAGCCTTTTCGGTTCTTCCACTGACATTGCCCTGCAGCTCAAGGGGAGGATCAAAAGGGAAGTCGGTGTGCTGTGCAGCGTAGGGGTGGCGCCCAATAAACTCCTGGCCAAAATGGCGGCCGGGATGCAGAAGCCGGACGGCCTCACGGTCCTGGATTTTCCCGATCTCCCGGATAAAGTCTGGCCCCTCCCGGTGCGGGAGCTTTTCGGGGTGGGTGGGCGCCTGGAAAAAAGGCTGCGGGATTTAAACATTCACACTATCGGGGAGCTTGCCGGCTATCCCCTGCCGGTGCTAAAAAAGAGGTTCGGGCTGATCGGGCACATACTGAGCTTGTCCGCCAACGGCATTGATTACAGTCCGGTTGACCCGCATTCCCTGGAGCGCGTTAAATCTATCGGGCATCAGATCACTCTGCCCAGAGACTACCGGGGTTATCACCAGATCAAGGTGGTCATTCTGGAATTGTGTGAGCTTGTGTGCAGGCGGGTGCGTTTGGGTGGCCGGGTGGGGCGGACGGTAAGCCTCACCTTAAAAGACACCGAATTTTTGTGGATTTCCCGTACCCGCACCATGACCTATCCCAGCGCTGCCGCGGGTGATGTCTACCGGGTGGCTTTGGAATTGCTGTATCAGCACTGGCCATCCTGGAAACCGGTCAGGATGGTGGGGGTGTCCCTGGCCGGGCTGGTTAAAAACACGGCGGAACAGTTAGACCTGTTTGGCGAGGCAGAAAAGACCCTGCTTTTAAACGCCGCCTGTGACCGGATTAAGGACCGGTTTGGCGAGCAAAGCCTCCTGAGAGCCGTATCCCTTACCCCGGAGGGTGTGCTCCTGGCACGAAACGGAGAGGCGACCCGTGGCTAATATTCGTGACTATTACCGGAAAAATTTTCTCTATGAAAGCCACCGGCTGATGCTGCCGGAACTGCGGGACAAGGTTGCCCATACCTGCTCCCAGTGTAAATATATGGTGACGGTTGTCGGAAAAACTGAGGTCAGGCCGGGCTGCGCCGCGCATATTCCTCAGTACGCCGGCCTGGTAAGGCGGGTGCCCGAGAAACTGGATGTGATTGATGTATTGAGGTTGGTTGGCAAGGAGGGCCTGGAGCGGGTTCTGACGGGATTTGAAGCTCAGCGCCAGGCCTGCGGGCTGTTTCATCCCGGCTTTAGCAAAAAGGATGGTTCTTAAAGTTTCTCTATATTTAATGGAACAAGTTTAATCTTGCCGCAGGCGGCCAGCCGGTCTTCCTTGATGATCACCGCTCCCGTTACGCCCTCGATGCCGGTGGCGTATTCCGCGGCTGTCTGAACATCTTCTTTGTTTTTTATCATATTGCCTACGGCTGTAGCCACCGCGTCAGCCAGAATGGCAGACGGAGAGAGGATCACCACCGCGTCGGCCTTGCCTAAACTCAAAGAAGGGCCAACTGTTCCAGAGGATGTACAGACCCCCAGCGGGGTGTCTTCCGGCCTGATCGACAGGGCGATGCGGTTTGACAGGGGAGATTTCCCGGCAAAAATTCCAATCCGTCGCAGCCTGGTACTGCGCAGGTAAATATCGCCGCCGTTTTCCACAATCACGTCTTTTGACCGTTTTGCGAGCGCCGTGCCAATATACTGGGCGAAGGCTCCCGCCACGGCGGCCATTGGCCCTACTCCGGCCAGGCAGGCCGCCGCGGCCATGTCTGACGCGATTGGAGGGGCGCCTGCATTTAATTTGTGAGGTGTCAGGGCATGAAGAAAGGCGGGATCCTCCCCGATGTATTTTTCGAGGAGTTCCCGCTGTTGGCGCACTATTTCCTCAACCCACCGGGCTAATTCCGGTGAAAATCTTTCCCTGCGCACCCCAATATCCAGGTCTGTTTGGCGCACTACCACCTGGAAGTGAACAAGGTCGTCCTGACGGAATTGCCCCCGGTATGATCGTTCAGTATACTCCAACTTAGAATCGGACCTCCATAGCTTTTACCGGACAGATTTTAACACAGATCTGGCAGACAATACAGTTATCGCTTTCAAATTTTACTTCCATTGAAGGCCTTTCCATGTACAGTGCGCCGCTGGGGCAGATGTCCGTACAGGCGCCGCAGCTTGTGCACTTTTCCTCGTTCCGCAATACTTCTTCGGCCAGGGGCTGGACTCTGATGCCCTGGCTTTTTAAATATTCCAGACCCTGGTCGTATTTTTCCCCGGTCAGTTCCAAAACCATCGTGCCTTCTTTATTCTGATCGACATTTGCCTTGAGGATGTTTATCACCAAGTTGTAGTCCCTGGCCAGGCAGTAAATAATGGGTTTGTCGGCTGTGTCCTTGCCAAAGCGCAGAATTATTTTTTTCGGTGACACACGCAGTCACTCCTTTCTTATCTACCCTTGATCTCCAGCGTTCTGGCCGCTATTTCGTCCTTGTATGAAGGGAGCAGTTTTACCGGTTCGGTTAGCAGGAATTCGCCCTTCTGGATCCAGTCTTTTAATGTCCCGGCAATTTCCCTGGCCTTGGGGTAGCTGGACAGGGGGGCGGTGGGCACTTCCCGGCCGTTTACGTTAATCCTGCCTGATTTTAAATCAGCGTAGCTGGCAAAACCCAGGTTGCCCGGAATACGCTGACCGTATGCTTCACTGTAGTCAACGATAGGAGCGTAGAGATCCCGGTCGGTTACCGAAACACAGCGCATTACCTCTTCATTCAGAATGGGAATTGGAATGCCCAGGCCGATAGAGAGCGTGGCCCCGTAGCCCAAAAAACTTGCTCCAACTAACCAGTTTGGCTTCATTTGCTTTAAATCACCTATGACCGATAGAGTTCCGCCGGCAGGACCATAGCTTTTACCTGCACTGTCCTGCTGGATGCCGGGGAAGTGCTGCGTTCCGTTCCAGGCTACATAGCCTACGCCGCCACCCAGAAAAATCCTGGTGCCGATCCCGATAGTAAGGAAGTAGGGGTCGTTCAGCAGCGGGCTTAACTGCCCGGCGCTGCTGTAGTGGGCGTTGCCAAGGTCCGGTTTGAGCATACCCATATAGGTGTAGATAGTCCTGCCGCTCAGGTTAACAGCACAGTTGTAATTCTGGTAAGCGTTGCGCGGGTTAAAAAGTGTGGCTTCATTAATATCGTCCAGGGTAAGGAAGGTCTCTAATTCCTTTCTGGGATAACAATCAGTACCGTAAGAAACCGCCTCCAACTTAACCTGTTTGCGCGCGACCAGGTCCTGAATCACATGACCTCCGCCGTAGCGAAACTCACCGGGGTAATTGTTGTTGCAAGGGTCGTCTTCAGGAAGCTCAGTTGCGCCCAGGTAGGCGTCTACCGCCGCAATACCCGTGTAAGCCGGGATGCCGTTCAGCCAGACTTTTTGCATTCTGATTCTTGGCTTGG
>CAZIYV010000002.1:0-61617 GCA_964543575.1 uncultured Pelotomaculum sp. | reverse complement strand
TTGTGTAGTGATGGCGAAGGTGTTGTGACACCAAGCCCCTTTTGTTTCAGGGTTATCAGTACGAGGGCCAAGGACATGTGCGTGCGTAGCAAACTTTACCTTCTCGAAATTCAGTATTCCCGTGACGGTTATAAAAGGATTATTAAACAATTTTTTTGATTGAGGATGTTCGGCTTTCATTTAAACTGTCATTTCTATCGTATAGCTGCCATAGCTACGCATGCTTATCTATCCAACTCTTGCAGCACTCTGACGGATAACCTTATTACTCGTTGGTCAGCATGAACAACTGCCCCGTAGCGGGGTCTTTGTAGACCGTGCCCATCTTCTCGTAAAGCTTGCCCTCGCCCTGAGTTTTGATCAAATCGTCCCGGATATCCGGCGCAGTCACCTCCTGGCCACGATTCAAGTTGACGCGCTCTCCTACTTGACCCAGGTCGACGTTCCAGTGTATGACCAGCGAAAGCATCAGCCCGCAGGCAAACACCAGCATGGCATCCACGATATTGACGGCGCCCTCAAGAGGATTGACCTCTTCAGACGTCCTGCGCCTACTGCTCCTCAGTCCGCCGTTCACGGGCCAACACCTCCAGTAAGCTCTCCAGCAAGGCCTCAAGGGAACTCAAGTATTCCTCGTACCACCTTTTCCGCAGCCTGGAGATGGCAAAGGCGACGCCGGCGGCTGCCAGACCGGCTACAGTAGCGTCAAAAGCGGTGAGCAGGGAATCTGCCAGGGTCTTGGTGTCACCCTGGCCAAGGGCGATCATGCCCGGCCCAAGCGGAATCAGAGTAGCCATCAATCCTAACATGGGACCCAGACGCGCCACCAGGTCAGTCCTGGTGGTGATCCTGGTATAATGCAGCTCTTCGCCGGCAAGCAACCGGCGGGCCAGGGCCTGCAAGGAGGCGGCAGGTAAATTGCTGTGCTTGAGCAGCTCGCTGAGTGCTGCTTTCTGGCGCAGGAACAGGCCGCTATGCTCAACCTCGACCATGATCTCCCCGGCCTCCTTCCCCTGGAAGGCCTCTACCAGGTCCGGCACGTCGACCTTCAGCTTGCGCCGCTCAGTGAGTGTCTCTACCAGCAGGCCGCCCAACTCAATCACCGACACTGCCAATAACAACAGCAGGATGGCAATGGTAGGCATCAATAAACCGGACGAAATAGTATGCATCGTATCTCTGAGCGGCGCTAATATAGAAACTGTCACCTTGTTACCTCCCTCGCGTATTCCATGTATCTTCTGCTGGCGCCAAAAAGGAACAGGAAAAGAAATACACCTGCTGTATAAATATCAAAATTACTTTGCTCCAACTGCAGCTGTGCGGGTCCAGCATCGACCGACATCGCGAATACTTGTGCAAGTTGGCTGCCCGTCTGCTCTGAAGAGATATTTGCGGTTGTTGAACCGGCAGCCTCCTTTTCCCGCAGATACTGCCCGTTTTCTACCGGCGCCTCCGGCTTGGCAGGCGCCTCCCGTACTCCCTCAGCGCTTTTTAGATCAGCGGTTGCCATATCCATTTCCGTCAGGGCTTGCTCATCGGGTTCCGGCGCCGGGGGGTTAGCAGGCGCAGCGCTCTGGCCGCCGGCGTCCTGTTTTGGACCATTCACAACGCAGGAAGCCGTAATGTTTCCGACAACAGTTTTAACGGTGATGACGGCCGTGCCCGGCCCAACAATCGTTACCAGGCCATTGTTATCCACCGTGGCCACACTGGTGTCACTGGAACTCCAGGTCACGCTTTTGTCTATGGCATTGCCCGGGCCTACAGCCGCCATCAACTCATACGAACTGCCGATTTTAAGGTTCACGGTGTCCTGGTCCAGGGTCACGCCGGTGGGCGGTCCACCGGGCAGCTTCGCCTGAGCGGCGGCCCGGCCCGAGAAATCAGCCTTGTAGGTGAAGGTGACGACATCGCTGTCCAGCTTACCGGGACCAATTGTTATGGCCTTGATGATTGTGTCCTTGTTAATCTGTATCGGTTGATTGACGCTGTCCAAATCATCCGGCCGTAATGGCCACCACCGGCTGGAACTCTTGTTAAACACCGGGCTGTTCAAGGTCGGGGTACTGCCGTCCGTTGTGTAATAAACCTTATCCACATCGTTGTGCCTATTGCTCAGCTTTACCAGTGCCCCTGCGGGCGCCTCCCCACTTTCCAGATCAGCCTTAGGATTATCCCATTTTGGCGGGGGAGTGGTGAGTACCTCAATTTTATTCACATATTTTAAAAATATAGGATTCGTCTGGTCGGTAACTACCCGCTGCCCGATTACCAGAAGCAATGCGTCCCTGTCGTTCATATCGGCAGGATCGCTGCTATCCTCGGCGCTGCTCAGGGCGAGAATCGGCTCTACCTCTTTCGCATCCGCTGAAGAGCCCGGGATACTCCCGTCACTGGCATGATTTTCCATTAAATGCTGGAAATAATAACGCTCGTCTGTTAATAGCTCCTGAACCGTAAGCGTTGTTTCGAAGCCATCGTTGGACAAGAATTTAAGCAGCTTAGCATCTTCTTTAATCCCCGCCAAAGCAAACAAGTCTCTCAACTTAACGCCTTTTGCCACATACCATTTCTTGGTGGGCCAGGTGTTTATAACACTATACACATGCTGGTATTGCTCCATTGCCTGGAGTTGGGCAGGGGTTAACGTCACAGGAGTCGCAACTCCGTCACCGGTGATTTCAATCGTGTCCGACTGTTCGGCAAAGGCTGCCCTGGGCGCTGTCATATTAAGCAAACCAGCGAGCAGCAGCAAACCCAGGACAGTCAGCAAGAGCTGGTAAAACCATTTATTTAATTGAGGACATTCCATCGGGGACTTTCTTTCCCATTCCTCTGTCGGAGGTATATCCCCTTGTTTCATAAGGAATGATGCTGATACCATACCGGTTTGTTCATTTTCCGACATCCGACGTCCGACGTCTGACGACTGAAATATGTCCCCTTCCTTTTTTAATCAGTTGTAGTGGCAATACTCCCTTACAGTGGCTATCCATAGGAATCAGGCCGTTGGTCCTTCAACTCCATGCGGCATCGTCAGCGCATTTACAATGGCCGTCACCGCCTCGGCCCTGGTCGCGCTGCCCTGAGGCTGGAAGGTGTTATCGGGGTACCCGTTCAGGATCCCGTGCTTGGCCGCGGTGGCAATGGCTTCCCCGGCCCACCCGGAAATCATCCCACCGTCGGCAAACTGGAGATCTCCTGCTGAGGGGGATAATTTGGCCGCCTTGACTATCATCACGGCTATCTGCTCGCGGGTAATCAGGTCGTCCGGACCAAAGGCGCCGTCGTCATAACCGTTGACCAGCCCGTGGGCTGTTGCTGTGGTGATGTATTCTTCAGACCAGTGCCCGGCGGTGTCGGCAAAGGTCTTGCCGTCCATATTCTCAAACTTGAACGCCTGCACCAGCACAGAGGCAAATTCAGCCCTGGTGATAGTATGGTCAGGTTTGAAAGTGCCGTCGGGATAACCGTTGATGGCGCCCATAGCCACCAACCTGTTGATGTTGTCAATAGCCCAGTGGCCGGTAATGTCTGTCAATATTTGCTCTTTCATGGCTGCCATTACGGCAAACTTGGTGAAGTGGTCCACCTGCACAGTCACGGTGTTACCGGATACAGTGCCACCGATGTTTACCCACTGACCCAAGTCTTCGTCGTAGTAATAGATAGCCGGGGTCTCACCCGCGCTTATAGCGTCAGGATCGAAGCTTAGCTTAATGGTCACGCTCCTGGCAAAGCTGTAGCGGTACTTACCGTCCACGCTGAACTCGTATACGCTGCCAAGCAGTTTGAAGCCTGCGGGTGCGGCAGGCGGCACGGTTACTTTCTCTATTCCGATTTCCACATCAGCGTTTGTTATCGCTCCGGCCGGTATTTCGATGCTGGCTTCGCTGCCGAAACTTACTGTGCCGCCTTTACTGGTTGTGATTTTATTGCTCGCGTTCGCTTCCGTTACCTTGTAGGAGAAGGTGACGACATCGCTGTCCTGCCTGCCTGGGCCAATTGTTATGGCTTTGATGGTTGTGTCCTCTATAATTTCGACCGGGTGATTAACAATGTCCAAATCATCCGATCTTGACGACCACCACCGGCTGGCAATCCAGTTATACATCGGACTATCCAATGTCGGGGTACTGCCGTCCGTTGTGTAATGTATCTTATCGTCATCATTGTATTCACTGCTCAGTTTTACCAGAGTCCCCGGGGCCACCTCGCCACTATCCGGACCCGCCTTGGGTTCATCCCAATTCCCCGGCGCTTTGGTTGAAACCTCAATTTCTGCTACATTCTTAACAAACAATTGACCTGATTGCTCGGTGACTGCCCGCTGCCCCAGCATCAGCAGCAAGCCGTTTATGTCGTTCATATCATCAGGATCGTCACTACCTTCGGCGCTTTCCAGAGCGAGGATAGGCTCTACCTCTTTCTTCCCTGCAGCGGAACCGGGAATCTGCCCGAGGAATTCATCATTATCCTTTAATCCCGGGAAATAATAACGCCTGTCTTTAAGCAACTCCTGTACCGTAAGGGTCTCTCTGAAGCCATCGCTCGCATTAAATGTAATCAGCCTGGCGCTGCTTTTAATCCCTGCTGTGTCGAGGAGGTCCTTCAATTTAACACCTTTTCCCATATACCATTTTTTAGTGGGCCAGGTGTTGATTGCACTGTACACATGCTGATATTGTTCCATTGCCTTGAGTTGGATCAGGGTAAACGTTACAGGAGTTGTCACTCCATTACCTGTGATTGTCAGCGCCACGTCTTCGCCAGGCTCGACCGTACCACCACTTGACTTGATTGTCTGCGTCACAGCAGCGTCCGCATACCCGGTTGCCTGTACCGCTATAGTATAATCCCCGGCTTTGCTGAACACGTCCCCATTGATGGTGATTATACCGGCGGTATCCAGCGAGTATTCCCCGCTGTTTAACGCCGCACCGTCCACGCTGACACCAGTGATTGCCCCTCTCCAGTCCGGATCGTCAGCAAAGGTAAGCTCCACCGGCTGCTGGACTACGTTATTAGTGGAGTCAGCCGTCAGCTCCGGGGGAAGTTTCAGTCCCGATACTATTTTCTGCGTCACAGCGGCGTCCGCGTACCCTGTTGCCTGTACCGCTATAGTGTAATCCCCGGCCTGCTTCAATACCCCCGCCTTAATGGTAAGCTTGCTTTCTCCCACAATATAATCATCTGCCGCTAAAGGCGTACCGTCCACGCTCACACCGGTGATTGCCGACCGCCAGGCCGCATCGTCCGCAAAGGTGAGCTCGATAGCACAGCCGACCGCGTTGTCCGTGACATCAGCCGTAAACGCCGGAGGAGCGGCAACTGGGACCTGGTAAGAGAAAGTGACAATATCGCTGTCGTACTTACCGGGGCCAATTGTTATGGCCTTGATGATTGTGTCCTTAGTAATTCCGATGGGGTGATTAATACTGTCCAAATCATCCTGTCGTTGTGACCACCACCTGCCGGCAATCCAGTTATACATCGGGCTGTTCACAGTCGGGGTACTGCCGTCCGTTGTGTAATAAATTTTATCTTCATCCATGTAGGTATTGCTCAGTGCCACCATGGTACCCGCAGCTACCTCTCCACTGCCTGGATTCGCCTGTGGATTATCCCATTTTTCCGGCTCGGTGGTGAGCACCTCGATTCTTACTACATTCTTAACAAACAATTGAGCCGTTTGCTCGGTTACTGCCCGCTGCCCCATCAGCAGCAGCAATGAATTCAAGTCGTTCATATAGTCAGGATCGTCATTCCCCTCAGCGCTGACAAGAGCGAGGATGGGCTCTACCTCTTCCGCGCCCGTCGAAGAACCGGGAATCTGCCCGAAGTTGGGATCATTATCCTTTAATTGCGGAAAATAATAACGCTCATCAGATAGTAACTCCTGCACCGTCAGGGTCACTGTGAAGCCATCGCGCGAAATGAATTTAATCAGAGTGGCATCATCTTTTAAACCCGCCGAATTGAGCAGGTCTCTCAACTTAACCCCGTTTCCCACATACCATTTCTTGGTTGGCCAGGTGTTGATTGCACTGTAAACATGCTGGTATTGTTCCATAGCCTGGAGTTGGGGCAGGGTAAGCGCCATAGGATTTGTCACCCCATCCCCGGTGATTTGAAGAGCAACATCTTCACCGGCAAGAACAACAGTGGGCGCCGCCAGGGTAAACGAACCGATAAGCAGCAGCAAACTCAGGACGGCCATCATGAGTCTATATAACCCTTTCCTCATATCAGCCTGCATTATCCATACCTCCTTTCACTAGCTAACCAGAAAACACTCGCCCGGTCTAAACTGATCACTGCTTCTGACTCCCTGAATAACCGTTTCCCCAACCCTTATTTTTATTAATCAGTTGTAATACTTTATAAGCAATAATGCCACCCAGGCCGCCTGATAAAGCTGCCACAGTCAGAGAGAGCACTAAAGGTACTAAGGGCAGCCGGAAATAGATTATATTTACCAGAGCCGAACCTGAGATGTTGGCAACCAGGCCTGCCAGAAAAGCGCAAAGCAGACAGCATACCCGGTGTCCCATAAGATAAAGCAGCAGGTCAACAGCAAGGCCAGGCAAAGTGTAACTAAGCAAAGTCATCGCTCCGTGCGAACCAAAAACCCCAGACCCGAAAACTATCAACGCCTGCACAGCCCCAATCAAAGTTGCCGCTCCCGGTTTGCCGACTATTCCTGCCCCGAGGACAAGCCATAACATGTAAAAACCACCCGCCACAACCCCGCCGGGGATCAACAGCGGCCCGGTGATAATATGGCTTAGGGGCACAATAATTGGTTTGCTGGCAATACCCAGGGCAGATATCATCGCGATAATTATTAAATCAAATACTGAAAACTTATCGAGCATTTTATGCAGCATTAGCGATCCTCTTTTGCCTCCATCAGGCAGGGATTTGCACAAAGGGGGTGTCAAGGCGACGGGGTTATTGACAACATTTCCAAGGTTTATTTCGCAGGTATGTAGCCGCCATCCCCGGTTAATTCCAGTTGCTCACTCATATTATCAGTGAATGATAATTTTTTATCGGAACTCACAAAAATAGCCCCTGTCCCCGGAAGCCCTTTAGCAAAGTTCATCCCTTGCTGAGGTCCGAACACAAACAGCAATGTGGATAAAATATCCGCATCCGTGGCAGAGTTTGTAACAACCGTTGTTTGCATACCACCCCCGGCTTGTTTCCCGGTGGATGGATCTATAATATGGTGGTAGCGAACACCTCCCTGTTCAAAATACCGCTGGTAATCACCTGATGTTACCGCCGCCGCATCCTTCAAAGATAATATGGCAATAATGCCCTTGTAGCCACGGGGATCCTGTACGCCTACACGCCACGGCGACCCGTCCGGCTTGACGCCCAAAGCGTACACATTGCCCCCGGCATTGATCACGGCATGGTTTACGCCCAATTCTCTAAGCGCTTTTACAGCCATATCGGTGGCATAGCCCTTGGCGACACCGCCCAAATCCAAACTCATATCTGGATTTGATAAAAAAACTGTGCCATTATTGGACTCCAGCACAACTTTTCTGTAATCCACCAGGCTAAGCGCCTTTTTAATCTCCTCGTCTGTCGGCGCCTGCTGCCCGCTCTTGCCAAAGCCCCACATGTCCATGACCGGTCCTATGGTAACATCAAAGGCGCCGCCGGACAGCTCCGCGTAATATTGTGAGCGTTGAATGATGCTGATGGTATCAGCACTGACCACAACGGGCTTGCTCCCGGCATTTTCGTTGATCCTGATCACATCACTCACCGCAGAAACCTTCTGCCCGTCCTTTGGGAACCGGTCAGTCAGATCATTGATCTTTTCAAATGCCGCAAAAGCTTTCTCCAGGGCTGACTTACCCTTCTGCTCGTCTTCACAGACTACAGTTATTTCAACCAGAGTGTCCATAATAAATCTTTCGCCTTTAAACTCCCGCAATTGGGTGGGCTTTTGACCACAACCCCAACTGGTTAATAACACAAATAAACAAATCACCAGACTCCAACTCTTCATTTGCTATGTTCACCCACTAAACGAGAGAATAGCCTCCTCCCAGATAATAAAAAAGCCGGCAAAAGCGAAGCTTGACAACTTCTGCTTTAGTCAGCCAAATCCTTTCCGCACCGGGAGGCGCACCGGTTTCCCACCTGCACCCTATCGGTCCCCCTGCCATAGCCCAAGACCACAGGCAGTGAGGACTCAGATTTATAATATTTAGTTGTTTCTTAACTGTAAAAACAAGAAGCCGGCATGCGCAAAGGCATGACGGCTTTTATCCCTGTCAGCTAAATCCTTTCCGCAATGGGAGGCGCACCGGTTTCCCTTATGCACCCTATCGGCCCCCCTGCCATAGCTTGCAACGCCACAGGCAATAGGAGCTCAGATTTATCATTATATTAATCTTTAGTCGTGCTTGTTTATTAACCACTAATTTCTATGCGACTTATCTTATTCCTTTTTTTTATATAAAAAAATGTAAAACATTCAGAAATAAAGTCAATCTTTGCTGCTTACAGCCCGCAGCCTTTTTAGATAAGTTTCAGGGTCTTTTAAAAGCTCGGTTATGGCCTGACTGTATAAAGGACTATAAATTAGGCTGCTGTTCAACCCCAGAAGATACTTGCCGATCCTGTTTTTGCGGTTGTGCAAGAATCTGTTCGGAATGATTTTTTTCATAACCTGTTTAATGATTATAAGAAACGGAATGTTTCTCATGTCTAACCGCAAACCTTTTTGCTCTGGAAGGCGTTTATGAATAGTCGCCCCTTCCAGGTGAAAAACAAGATCGCCGTGAATGCAGCCCGCGCCTGGTTGGCCGTTCCCGAACAAGGGGCGCCAGGAAAGCCCTTCTGCGTAGGCCTTAAAGACATACCCGAAGCCCGAGTCTTTTATATGGGGAACTTCCCGGCCGAAACGCCGGTATTTTGAGGAGGCTAATTCCTCATCAGAAAGAAGGAACACGGGCCGGTGCTTTATATAGAAGTCACGGTGAAAAAAAAGGCAGGTTGTGTATCTCGCCAGACATTCCTTTCTGGCTGCCGTTGCCAGTACACATTTGTCTGAAAGTTGACCGGACAACTCTTCAAACCAGCTTTTACTGACCGGAAAAGAGTCCACATGAAAAATGGCTATATGGCTGACCCCGTCTTCCACAGCGGCCCGCACCAGGATTTCCATGTAATACGAATGTTCATCCCGGCCTCTGAGTTCAGTGGTAGGGCATTCACAAATCTTTATATGGTGATGCTTTTCCAGTATACTGCGGAAGCGGGGCTGAAGGCGGTTGACACTGGCGTAAATAGTGTAGGGGACACTGGTGTTTTTTGCGATCTGCCGCAAATGCAGGTCCAGCAGCGGGCCGTTTTCCTCGCTGACCAGGTAAATGACCACAATACCCAACTTCATCATATGGCCTTCCCGCCGGAGTGCTCCCGCGCCAGGTCATAAAGCTTAAAATCTAAGCGGCTGTGATCATAAGAAATGTCCGCCAGGAGAATCTTTTCGTCCCGCGCTATATCGCGCTTCAGGACCACATCCTCGGCCAGGCAGACAGGCAAACCGGGTGTTTTATTGTTTTCGCCGGAATTTTCAACAAGGCCGTAGCAGGTGAATCCACCAATGCCGTCCAAACGCTCCCCCCTGGCTAAATCCCGTTTGGCGTAGGCGTAAACGTTGGTTTTTAGCCCGAAGTCGGGCTGCAGCACCGGTTTGTTTTCCCAAACAGCTTTGAAAACACTGGACATCGCTTCAATATGACAAAGGTGATAGGGGCGGTAAAACACGTAAAAAGGCCCTTCCCCCATCTTGTAATAAGACAGCATATCTTGCTGGTATTTGTCGCCGCAGTAGCCCACGGCAAAAACTCCACCCCCGGGCTCTGCTCCCAGGATATAATCCACAAACGGCTTTCTTTGCTCCCAAAGCACATCAAAATCAAAAAGGCTCAAAACTTCCCGGACATGGACGGCACGGGGCCCGTACATGCCCGGGACCCTGGTTTCCAGACCCAGCGCGTTGGCGATTAAAGCCATTTCTATGCAAAGTTTTGTGCCATCTGTGTATGATGTACAGGCTTTATAGTCAAGGTTGCGCTTGTCCGCCTCGGGAATAATGTTTTCAGGATTGGCGTAGCGGTCTAAAAAACCCTTGATATTGCCGGCCATAACCAGGTCAAAGCCCCAGCATCTCAAGTCTTCAATCAGGTGCTTGATCACTCCGTACTGGTCCCCGTCGCAGCTGGTGTAGACAACATTGTTTGCCCTGGCCAGACTTAGTAAATAAGGCCCGAAGATCAAATCAATTTCGGAGTTCATTAGAATTAAATGCCTGTGGTTTTGCAGAGCTTCTATGGCAAATCCGGCTGCCGGAATGATTGTATTGGAAGACTCGATCAGAGCGTCAATCATTGCACACCGGGACAGCAGCAGGCCGTCCTCACAGACAGCCACAAGCCCCTGTTCTATAGCACTGTGCATTTCCGCCGGCGTGCTAACCACACGGTAATCCAGCCCCAGCCACTTAAGGTTTTCAGTACACCTGTCAACATTAATATCACTGACTGCCACACACTTAATGCCAGGGGTTATATGACTCTGGTACAAAAGGCCCCTGCCCATGGAGCCTATCCCAATAATGCCGATGTTTACCGGCTCACTTTCAACTTTTAGTTTCCCCGCCATGTTTACTCCTCAACGATATTAAATTTTTTGCGGCACAATTCTAGCTAAAACGACATAATTAACTATTTATAAATTATACGTTATGCTTAAAAAATCCTTTATGATGTCCACGATTCCCGCCAGGCAAGAATTAAAAAGCAGCCTTAAGATTAAAGGCTGCCCAGACTGTCGACAAATTTAGATAACACAAAGTCCATGGTGTTGAAAAAGCTGCTCCGTTACGTAGCGTCGTCAGTAAACTAAGTGAAGCTGAGGTTGCGAAATTGGATGAGCGGGACAGAGGTCAGGGGACACACCTCTACCTTGAGCCTTTCCCTGTTGAGAGGTATGTCCCCAACGTATTTCGCGAAAGCCTGAACCGAGCCAGGACGGCGAGTTGAAGGCGGTCCAATTTCGCCCGAAGCGAGCCAGTTTTTTGTGCGACGAAGTCGCACCTCCAATCGGGGACATTCCCTGGTTTCGGGTGTGTCCCCGTTCCTTAACCGTTTACTAGACGCGAAGTAGAGGAGCCAAGCGGTTTCAACACCATGGACGACTTTGTCTACAACCTAAGAGGTATACACCTCCTAGTAATATTCCACCACAACCTTTTTGCCCATTCGCTCAAGAGTTTCAGCGATGTCCCTGACAGTCTGGTGTTTTAAGGCAAAGGCTACAGGGAAATCAGGATCGTGTATGACCGGGTTTATTGCCAGGCCGACAATTAAATTAACTTCATCCGCTCTTAGCAGCGCTTTGGTCAACCGGCTTGCGCCATCCCGTATGTCTTCGAGTTTTTGGTGATCATCTTTGAGGTACTGCAGGGTGTAATAAAGAGTAACCGCTCCCTCGGTAACCAGGTCAATTCCTCTGATCTGCCCGGTAGGAGGCACAACATCGGATACCATGTCCATATTCACTTGTACGTCTCTTTTTAAGATACGGCCTACCAGTTGGCTGGTAGTACCTCCGCAGACAACTTTTACTCCTTCTGAACCGATTAGATTCCTTACGACCAGCTGATCATCAGCCGGGTTCCGGGGCGGGCCGATTAAAGCGTTGAGCTTTCTGACCCTTCTTAGCCTGAGAATCACAACGCTGGCGTCGTCGCCCGGTTCACCACAATAGAATTTATTGCAAATTGCAGTGATTTTCTCGGCCCAGGCAGTGGGATTGTATTCACCCGGCGCATTGGTTCTGATATAATTGCCGATCTGTTCCTCGCCCCAGCCGAGGTTCCAGACACCCCCGATCCCCGCGTGGAGGACACCATCGCTTACCAGCACCAGCCAGTGGCCTTCTTTAAGATCAAAACGGGCTTCCCTGATTACTTTGTCGCCGACCAGTCGTTCTTCTCTTTTAAGATACAGCAGGGTATTGCCATATCCCCAGTAAGCTGGAGGGCTGTCGAACTCTACTAAATAGGCGCTCCCGTCGTTGAATATTTGTAATATTGAAAAGGTGCTGTAGGCAAGATTTCTCACCTTGCAAACAGGCAGGGTTTCAATCATGGTTTCAATAACATCGTCGATCTGGCCGCCCATTTTCAGCATTGTGACGGCTGTTTTGGCGGTGATCCGGGAAAGGATGTTGGCTTTTACACCGCTGCCAAGCCCATCGGATAAGACAATGATTAAGGACTCGGGGGTGCGCAGGACTTCTATTGTATCTCCACACAGTTCCTCGCCCTTTTTATTCAGTTGAGAAGATCCTATATCGAGATAGACTGACATGATTTATAGCCCTTTCCCTATTCTTTCATTAGTTTGATTAACTGGTTAAGAAGAGTCTTGGTCTCTGCGGTTGTTTCCCCCAATAGCCCCGCTATCTCCTGGGCAACGGTCATCTGTTTTTTAATAACCTCTTGCGCCCGGTCAATAGTCTGGGATTTTACATTCAGAAGCTCGTTCTGCTGCTGCACTTCTTTGGTGATATCTATGAATATACCTACCACCATATTGTCGAGCGGGAAAATGATCTTACGGGTAATAATTCCGTTTTCAAGGGTGCAGAGTTCAGTTATTGCCGCTTTCTTTTCTTTTAAGACAAGCCGGAATTCTTTTGGATCAATTAGCTTTTCAAGCTTTTGGCCAATTAGCAATTTGCTTTGTTGGCCAAACATTTTCACTGTGGCGGGATTGATCTCAGTTATAGTCAGGTCCTCATCGGCGATGATTACCGCATTTGGCATGGCGTTGAGAACCTGGTTAGATATGGACTCCGCCCTTTTTCTCATGTAGGGTATGCACATTTGCGGCTCAGCGTGGCCCTGGAACACAGCTATGGCCTTTTCCCGGCAGGAGCCAAAGCCGCAGGCCCCGCAGTTTAATTCGTCTTCAGGGGTGTACTTGCCGCTTTGAGCCAGGATGTTCTTTATTTGCTCTTCATCCGGGATAGGAAATTTCACTTTTCTTTTCTCAAATTTACGGATCAAGTCCTGGGATGGAAGGGTTGGCCTGGGTACCGCATCCCGGTTCTCTTTTGTTTGCAGCTCACCGCGTCTATAAAGGGCGAGTAATTCATGTTTCTTAGAGTAAGTGTCGTATCCTGCAACTCCACACGGACCTCCCAGGCACCCGCCGCTGCAGGCCAGCATTTCCACAAATTTAGGCCTCTGGTTTTCATCAAGATTGCAGAAATTTTTAAGGAGATCCATGCAGTTCTGCAGTCCGGTAACGGTTTGTACACAGCCGTCTATGATATCGGTACTCAGGGAAGTTGCCAGCAGCTGACCCCCTTCGGTCGGGAATAGATTGGCTTTGTCCGGGATGTAGCCGTCAAAGTCAGATGGTTGAATTTGGTCCAGATCGATTGCTTCTTGTTCAATCCAATCCCAGATTTCTTTAAACGTCAGAACATAGTCAACCGCGCCCCTAACTTCATCAAGTACTATCTCACCTTTTTTTGAGATACAGGGTCCGATAAAAACTACCACGCATCCGGGGGATTGCTGTTTTAGCAGCCTTCCGTGCGCGATCAATGGTGAGACTAAAGGCGATAAATAGGGAACCAGATACGGGTGATGAAGTTCAACCAGGTTGACCACCGCGGGGCAGGCACTCGAAATGACCGGTACTGGTGAATCAATATGGTGATGTTCAAGTGAAATCAACTCCGCTCCTACAGCAGTCAGCTCAACAGAGGAGAAGCCCATTTTCTTCAATAAAGACGGTAATACAAAAGGTCGGGGCAACGGAAGATGGACCGGGTAAGAGGGCGCGACGCTGGCCACAACCCGAATAGATTTATCGGCTAGCAGGGCTTTTACCTCTGCCAGGTCACTTTTGACGACCTTGGCTTTTTGCGGGCAGATCACGGTGCATTGGCCGCACTGCACACAGATTTCCTCTATGACCTGGGCGTGGGCTTGAATGTTGTTAGGGCCGGAATTTATACAGATGGCCTTGAGAGGACATGAACGTACACATTTGTAACAGTCACGGCACTTTGCTTCATTTGTTTTAATTAGAGGCATTATTTCCCTCCTCATATCATAATTATATATTTTTAGGTGCTTGATCTGAACGGCAATACTTCTTTTTCAAAAAGATCGTGAATGTCTTCCGGACGAACCCCAGTAAAGAGTTTTTCTCCAACCATGATCGTGACTCCGCCGGTGCACTTTTCATGGCAGAAACTACCTTTCAGAATTACTTCAGCATCCAGTTGATATTGGCTGATCAGTTGTTTTATTTCTTTTATAACGTTTTTTGAGCCACGTAAAAAACACGAACTCCCAACACAAACCTGCACTGTAAGCATGAAACTCCTCCACACCATTTTATTTCAATAACTTTTAAAAAAGTTTATTTTAAACAGTAAGAAGCAAGAGGGTATTCTTTATTGGCTTTTATAGCTTTATTATAAGGTTTAATTTAAAAAATTGCAGAGTATTTTTATATGCAACAGAGCTATAAAAAAACTTATTATACAAAAAATAGTAAATCACTATGTCCGGTTATTCTTAATATTGTTTCATGAGCTTGTCGGACCATAGCCCGGGGGTTCTGGCGGGCGCACTGGCAAGAGGCATATCAGGCGCCAGGTGCTGCCTGGCGCTGTGGAGCGCCCGCTGCGGCTCGTTGTCATCTTCACTGAGATGAGCGAGCATTACCAGTTTGCATCCGCCAAGATCCAAAGATTGAAGCGCCTGGCAGCACTGCTCGTTGGACAGGTGACCGGTGGGGCCGAGGTTTCGCTTAATAACGTGCCATGGCTTGGCAGATGTCCTGTACATCTCAGGATCATGGTTTGACTCGATGTACAGGTAATCCAACTGTTGAAAAGCTTTAAAGCAGTTTTCCGGAACAAAACCGGTGTCAGTGATAAAACCAAGCTTTTCCCCGTCAGCTGTAACAATATAACCTACTGTTTCTACATCGTGTGAAAGTTTGTAAGGGGTTACCGAAATATCCCCGATTTTTTTCTCCATATTCTGATTTAGAGCATAAAAATCAGGCTGCTCGTGGAAATTACAGCAACTGTTTACTTGTTTTAAAACATTCACCGTTGAGCACACAGGAAGATTCCTCAGCTTGAGGAGATGTCTTAGACCGTAGACATGGTCGGTATGGCAGTGGGTTACCAGAACGGCGTTGAGGTCACCAGGGGTCAGCCCGATCCTCTCAAGAAAGGGCTTCAAATCCCTCTTCCTGATGCCGCAGTCAATTAAGATGCAATTATTACGACTTTGCACAACCACGCTGTTGGCGTAGCTGCAGGATGAGAGGCTGCAAAATTTCAATATTATTACCCCGCAGGTTTTTTGTTAACATTAGACAACCGGGCTGGCGATTCCTGCCCTTAAAAAGTTGTCACGCCAAATTTAAATATCCGGTTTGGGTCTGGGATAATGCCAGTAAATAGATTTAATTTAATTAAATGACATACAAGTAACACATATCCACCTCATTCTTTTATTTTTTCAAAATAAAAGTCATAAAGCAGGAGAATCCCCAAGTTTAAAGAATTTTAAAACGTTTAAATATATGCTGGTTCCGAACTTCTGTGAGGAGGGAGCCTTTTTGTCTTTTGGAAAAATGCCCATGATCACCAACTTGTGGTCAAAGGTAGTAGATGGTGAAAAAGGAGAATGGCTTTCCAAGGTGGTCATTGAGTCCACCAAACCTTACCGGTACGCGGTTAAAGATACTGATACCGGTATTGTCCTGGCGGGCAGCGGTGTCCTGGTAAACATGCCGGAAGGAAGGATAGAGGTCAACGATGGGCTGATTCGGGAAATCAGCATAAAGCAGGAAGGCGCCGGTGATACCAGGGTGGAAATGATACTGGAACATCCGGTAAAGTTCGATCTGAAATGTTTAGCGGGATTTCCCCACCGGCTGGTGGTCAACCTGGACCGCTCTGATATTATAGGTTTATTTAATGGTAAGAAAATTGTTGTTGACCCCGGACACGGCGGCAGGGATTTTGGCGGGAAGGGACCGGTCAGCCTTTTGGAAAAGAATGTGGTTGTACCTGTTGCTAAAAACCTGGAGAAACTACTGCATCGAACGGGCGCCCAGGTTCTCATGACCAGGGGCGGGGACGAAGATATGCCCGTAAAAGACAGGATCAACCTGGCAGTGGAGGCTGGCGCTGACGCTTATATCAGCCTGCACACTCATGCCAGCGCGGACAGCAGTATTGACGGCGCCGCTACGCTCTACGCTGCTTCAAACAGCCAGAGCGCCAGGCTGGCGGGTTTTGTACAGGAAGAAATAATTAAAAAGCTTAAGGTGAGAGACAGGGGTACTGCCGGGCAGCCCGGGCTAGCCGGCATAGGTGAAGATATTCCCGCAGTGGAGGTGGAGGTGGTCACCATCACCAATATCGTGGAGGAGGTATTCCTGCGCGGCCTGACTATACAAAAAAGAGCAGCTGAAGGAATTGTCAACGGGTTGATTAAATACTTTGCCTCAGAAGGGCGAAATTCAAAAGGTGATGTCAAATGATTGAGGGCAGGATTCCTATCAGGACGCACATAATTACTGAAAAAGACGATATAGTTGATGTGGTAAAAAAATACACGGAAAAAGTTGCTGCGCCTGGTGACATCATCGCGGTGGCCGAGAGTGTGGTGGCCATCAGCCAGGGGCGGGCTATTCTGCCTGACGCGGTGAAGCCTGGTTTGCTGGCTAATATCCTGTGCCACTTCCCAGGCAAGGAAGGCAGCCTCGCTGCCGCGCCTTCCATCCAGGTCGCTATGGGTGAA
The DNA here is from genome assembly GCA_964543575.1 of uncultured Pelotomaculum sp. Classification (GTDB taxonomy): domain Bacteria; phylum Bacillota; class Desulfotomaculia; order Desulfotomaculales; family Pelotomaculaceae; genus Pelotomaculum_B. The sequence goes on along the minus strand of CAZIYV010000002.1, from coordinate 44,723 downwards.
GTCGGTACGCCGCGTTTTCTTTTAGGGGTTGCGGCGGCCGGGCTCGGCAGGCTGGTTGGGCGCCGGGGGGATTTTTACCGGGTGGCCGGCAGGCAGTTGGCCCAGATAGATGATTTTGCCGGGACGATGTGGCCTTTTGACCGACATATCGTGCTCGGGCCGAAGGACCCGCAAAATGTTGTGGAAAGGATCAAACAGGCCACTGGGGTTGACGCGATTATCACCGATGTCAACGATATCGGGAAAGTGGACATCCTGGCCGCGACCGGCGGGGTGGACGAGGATGCGCTCATTCAATATTTGAAAGATAACCCCCACGGCAATGATGATCAACAGACACCCATAGTTGTGATGGTTTCTGCCGGGAATATGCGTGAATATATGCTGGAAGACAAGCAATGTTAGGAGAATGATTTAGACAAATGACTTTAGACCAGAACAGAACACCACTTTTTGAAGCTGTAAAATATCATGTTAAAAGGAACGCGGTGCCGCTGCAGATACCTGGCCACAAGCACGGTCACGGGCTGGAGGAGTACAGGGAGTTTGTAGGTGAAAACGTCCTGAAAATGGATTTAAACGAAACCAGGGGTATCGACATGATCTGGGATCCGGTCGCGGTGATCGCCGAGGCCGAGAAACTACTGGCGGATTCGTTGGGCGCCAAGTTCGCCTATTTTTTAATCAACGGCACAACGTCAGGTGTACAGGCGATGATTATGAGCACCTGCAAGCCGGGTGATCAGATTATCCTGCCCAGAAACGCGCATAAATCAATTTTTAACGGTCTTATTCTGAGCGGCGCCAATCCTGTCTACGTACAGCCGGAAATTGACGATAATCTGTCTATTGTGATGAGCATTACGGCTGACAGCCTCCGTCTGGCTTTAGAAGAAAACCCCGGCGCCAAAGCGGTTATGGCCATTAACCCTTCCTATTACGGCGTGGCACCGGACCTGAGAAACATTGTCAGGATCGCGCACGGCCGCAATATGCCGGTTTTGGTGGACGAAGCGCACGGTACCCACATGTGCTTCAATTCATATTTCCCGGTCTCCGCTATGGCGGCGGGGGCTGATATGAGCGCCGCCAGCTTTCATAAGACAGGCGGTTCAATGACGCAGAGCTCTGCGCTCCTCGTTGGGAACGGAAACATTAATCCAAATTATATAAAACAGGTGCTTAACCTTACCTATACATCCAGCCCTTCCTATGTGCTGCTTTGTTCCCTGGATGTCGCCAGGAAGCAGCTGGCAACCAGGGGCACGGCCATGCTTGACCGGATCCTGGAAATAGCCAGTTGGTCCAGAAAAGAAATCAACCAGATAGACGGGCTGTTCGCCCCGGATAAGAAATACTTTGAACAGTCCGGACATTTCAGCTTTGACGACACCAAGCTTTTGGTTAACGTGCGGAAATTAGGGCTTACCGGGTATGAAGTGGAAGAAATACTGGCCAGGGATTACAATATACTGATCGAGCTTGCAGACATGTATAATATCCTGGCTGTTATCAGCCTGGGAGAACAGAAAAAGTATCTGGAAGCTTTTGTGAAAGCGCTAAAAAGCATTGCGGCTAACGCCGGGGGGAAGGAAATCAAGAAAATAGAAACGGTCCAGTTCTACCCGGAAGTGGTGCTGCCACCCAGGCAAGCCTTCTTTAGTTCCAAAAGATCGGTGCCTCTCGAGCAGTGCGCCGGGGAAATTGCCGGCGAAATGGTCATGGTATACCCGCCGGGTATACCGCTGGTGAGCATGGGTGAGATCATTACCGCGGATATTATCGATTACGTGAAGATGCTTAAGGAAGAGAAGTGTACCCTGCAGGGCACCACCGACCCCATTGTTGACAATATTATGGTTTTGGATATATAGCGGATTTATTAGCATCCCACAACTTTAATATTTTTTTTAATTCCCCGACTTTAAACCCTGATTGTTAAAACATCAGGGTTTTTTTACGCCTGAACACTTATTGCAGTCGGGAAATAAAGGGATTTATTGCTATTCATAGAATTATATAGTTATAATTTCCTGGTTTGGCTAATCCATACTGTTAAGGGAGGGGTAAAAGGTGAAGAAAAAAATCTCAGGCACTGCTTACGCAATAAATATAAAGCCCATGTTTTATTACACGGCAGCTTTTATAACAGGGCTTTTTATCATGGCTTTGGAAATGCTCGGTTTCCGGCTGCTCGCTCCTTCTTTCGGGTATTCCACGTATATTTGGGGGAGCCTTATTGGCATTATTATGACTGCCCTTGCCATAGGTTATTTTCTGGGAGGAAGCATAGCGGACAGGTTTCCCAGACCGGAGCTTTTATTTTCATCTATTTTCCTGGCAGGGCTTTATACAGGGATATTAACGTTTATTTATAAAAAAATACTGCTTTTTTCACAGGGTTTCGGATTGATCGGAGGCTCAATAGCCGCTACGGTATTGCTGTTCGCTTTTCCAATGCTTCTTTTAAGCACTGTTTCACCGTTTATGATCAAGTTGCTGGCAGAAGAGAAAAGGATCGGAACTACCGCCGGGAGAATCTATTCCATTTCAACCGCGGGAAGTATTATCGGGACATTTTTTGCTTCTTTTTACCTTATCCCTGCGCTCGGCTCTCATAAGTCCCTGATCATATGTGCTGTTTTTCTCCTGTGTACAGGAATCGCAGGCCTGCTTGCCTATAAAAAAGAATCTGCTTTATTGGTCTTCTTGATCCTGCCGTTTATCTTCAATTATGCAGGGCCACTACCGGCGAAAAAAATAATCTTTAGCAAAGAAAGCCCGTACAGCCATGTTGAGGTGGAAACTCAGGGCAAGTGGCTTTGGCTTAAACCTGAAAACAACTTTATTTATTCCGTATACCACCCTGAGCGCATTGTGACCGGGTATTATTGGGATTATTATTGTATTGCGCCCATAATTCAAAACAAAGCCGGCAATTGTCTGATCCTGGGCATGGGAGGGGGTACTTCTGTAAGACAGTTTTTGCATTTCTGGCCAGACCTAAATATAGACGCCCTTGACATTGATCCTGTAGTTGTGAATGTAGCTACAAGTATGTTTGGTATTCCCCAAAATGCACCTAATCTTAATATAATCATTGAAGATGCCAGGACTTATCTGCAGAAAACAGAAAAAAAGAAATATGATTTCATCCAAATTGACCTTTTCCGGGGGGGTGTAAGTATTCCTTTCTATCTGGCTTCAAAGGAATTCTTTGAACTGTGTCAGGACAGGTTGAAACCGGGTGGATTGATTATTATGAATGTCAACGCATTACAGAAAAATGATGCAGAAGGCCCGACGCTGTTCGGCTGTATCGGCAATACTATTTCAGAAGTATTCCCATCGGTATATAATATAGATCTGGCAACAGGCAACTCAGTGTTTCTGGCATTTAGTGATAAAAAACCAGAAGAAGATCTGTTAAGGGACCTGACACGTTCAGATGCGATCCCGCAGGAACTTCAGGAAATGGTTAACATGGTTTCATCAAATTTTGAACCATATCTGGCAGACAGTGATTCATATGTATTGACAGATGACCATGCCCCCTTAGATGAGCTTGCTTTTCCGGTAGCAGTTGCCGCATTTAAGAAAAATTGCAACAACTAAAAAGGTTGGAAGAGCAATGTTTAAAGTCGCCAGCTTCAATGCGAACTCTGTCCGGGCACGGCTGGGTGTAATCCTCGACTGGCTTGCCAGGGAGCAGGCAGATGTGCTCTGTCTGCAGGAGACCAAAGTGGAGGATAAGGATTTTCCGCTCCAGGATTTCGAGGAAGCGGGGTTTCATGCTGTTTTCAAAGGGCAAAAGTCCTATAACGGTGTGGCTATTATCAGCCCGCACCCGATCGAGGATGTAAGCACCGGCCTTGGGGAACTGGCCGCCCCCGGAGAAGCGCGCCTGATTTGTGCTACTGTCAAAGGTTTGCCTGTGGTAAACACCTATGTGCCCCAGGGGTTTGATCCCCAGAGTGAGATATTCGCCTATAAGCTGAAATGGATCAGGGCTTTGCGGGAATATTTCAATGAGCGCTACAGCCCGTCGCAGCCGCTTCTCTGGATGGGTGACTTCAACGTGGCGCCGGAGCCGCTTGATGTGTACAACCCTAAAAAGCTTTACGGGCATGTCGGCTACCACCCGGAGGAGCATAAAGCGCTTCAGCATGTGAAGGAGTGGGGCTTCGTGGATGTGTTCCGCCTCCACGTGCAGGAAGGCGGCCACTACTCTTTCTGGGATTACCGGGTGCCGAAGCTTTTTGAGCGAAATTTAGGCTGGCGGGTAGACCACATCTGGGCCACTGAGCCTCTGGCCGCAAGATCACGCCGGGCCTGGATCGACTCTGAGCCCAGGCGGGAGGTTAGACCATCGGACCATACTTTTATCGCGGCTGAGTTTGCATGGTGATTTTATTGCTTAACACTTCTTTATCTGTCTTGAACCTGACGGAAAAGGTGGTTCCACCTGCGCCGGTTTCCACCTTTATCGCGGCGTTGTGCCTGGCGGCAATGCTGTAGCATACCGCAAGCCCCAGGCCCGTACCGTTTTCTTTGGTGGTGTAGAACGGTGTGCCTATCTTTTCCAGTACATCAGGGTTAATTCCCCTGCCGTAATCCTGTACCGCCAGAACCACTTCTTCATCTTCAGCGGACGTTTTTATTATTAAGTGTCCCCCAGGAGACATCGCTTCAAGCCCGTTGCGAACGAGGTTGAGGATCAACTGGCGGATCTCCTTTTCGTCCAGGAGCAGCTTTGGAATGTCGTACAGATCCACTTCAACATATTTGTCTGTGACTATAGCGTCGGCCGCGATTAATGGGAAGATAGCAGTAACTATTTTGTTTAGATTTTGTCTTTTTAATTCTACAGGCTTGTTTTTGGCCAGAGACAGGTACTCGGTGATGATTGAATTAGCCCGGTCCAGTTCCTCGATCATAAGGTTGAAATAGTCCTTATACTTAGCGCAGTCGTTTTTCTCCCCGAGCATTTGCAGGAAGCCGCGCACGGTGGTCATCGGGTTCCTTATTTCGTGGCCGATGCCGGCTGCCATTTCCCCCACCAGATTTAGCCGGTCCAGGCGGGCTATCTCCTTTCCCATCCGCTTTTGTTCGGTAATATCGATACCTAATACCAACGTCAGCAAAGAACCGTCAATATCATGGAAAGGGTAGTAATAGTTTTGGTAATTATCACCATTCAAAACGGTGCGTTCCCGTTCCTTGGGGGTATTTGTTGCCAGCAGTTCGGGTATGATACAATCCTCGCAGGGGGCTTCCAGCCCGTGAAAAACCTTGTAACAGGGCCTTCCCTTCAGCTCGCCGAAGTTCTCCCGAATACTTTTGTTGGCAAAAACTATTGAATAATCGGGCGCAATCAGGCAGACAGTGGCAGGCAGTCTTTCCAGAAGGGAAAAGAGCCTCAGACGCTCGGTCTCCAACGCTCCCTCCGCCTGCTGGCGATCAAATATTTCTTTTTGAAGGCCCTTATTAGCCATCTCAAGGTCCTTGGTTCGCTCCCTGACCAATTCTTCAAGGTGATCGCGGTGTTTCCTTAACTCGTCCTCCAATCGCCTGCGATCGGTAATATCTCTTGCTATACCCGCCGTTCCGATGACCCACCCGTATTCATTCAAGATGGGGACTTTAATAGTATCGATCCAGGTTTGATAACCACGCCGGTCTATCAGGGGTTCTTCAACCTGCTTCATCCGTCCGGACATGATCACCTGACGATCATCGGCCATGTACCGTTCAGCTAATTCTTTTGGCCAGATGTCAAGATCTGTTTTGCCCACGAGATCAGCCGGTTTTACGCCACAGGCCTGTCCATAAGGCTGGTTGACCGCGATAATGCGGCTTTCCTGGTCCTTAAGCCAGGCAATATCCGGAATGCTGTCCAGCAGGGCTTTCTGCTGCAAAAGGGTTTCCCGCAACGTTTCATTTACTCTCATCAGTTCAGCGGTTCTTTCCTGAACCTGCATCTCCAGTTCAGCGGACAGTCTTTGCAGCGCCTCCTCTGCCTGTTTGCGTTCCGTAATATCCAAAAGAGCACCGGCCATGCGCAGCGGCCTGCCGCGTTCGTCCCTTACCACCACCTTGCCTCTATCCAGAACCCATTTCCACTCACCGGATCCGGTCAACAGCCGGTATTCAGATTCATAGCGAGTCGTCAGTCCTTGCAAGTGTTCGTTTAGCACATTCATTACGGCAGGCATATCGTCAGGGTGGACCAGTTTTTCCCTGGAACGGAAGTGCGGCTCAATTTTCTCCGGGGAGTGTTCTAGCATCTCAAAACAACGCGGACTGTAATAAATACAACCTGTCTCAATATCCCAATCCCAAAAACCGTCGTGACTCGCCTCCAAAACCAGCCTCAGACGTTCTTCCCGCTCTTTTAAAGTCTGGTCCGCAGCCTCCAACTGGCGTTTCTTTTCCAACCCCAGCATAGCTAAGAATTGTGCCAGCTGAGAGAAAAATATCATAATTGATTCGACCCGCTCTTTAGGAATAATCGGAACCCGGTGGAGCGCTTCAATATAGGCAGTTTCATCAAATCCATACTCCAGCGCCTGCCGGCGGAAAAACTCCTCATCGGGTGACTCATGCAGGAGCTGCCCCAAGAACATAGTAGCCAGGTGCTGCCCCTCTACAATGATAGGAGTGCCATAATCCATGAGACCGTTCAAACACTTATACCCGATAAAAGGCCCATCATGCAGATGTTCAGATATATAGCTGTCGCTTATCTTGCATTTGTATTCAATCTGTGCACAGACACGATGAAACTTAGTGCAGATATCCTGCCAGCCTATCCCGCTTAAGATGCTGCCGTCGACATCATGGATGCCATGGGGTATTCCTGTTGCTTCATAAAATGAATTCATCAATTTCTGCAGGTGCTGAACGTCTACAAGGTCCGAGAACCGATAGTTCATAGTTAACCTTCCTTTAAGCCGTCATTAGTCGATGGTAGTGCCCTTAAGCAAAAACAGCAATATTTGAACTGATTTCACAGGCGGCAAGGTTTGAGCAGGTCCCGGCAGGTTAGTCAGCAAAGCAACCATTTGATCCAGATGTTGAAGGTAAATTTATATATTTGATACTAATTTACAATTTTCCTTCGGAGAAAATGTCGAAATTGTTCTAATTTTATGTAAATTTAATAATACTTTAACATTTTCGTAATAGTTTCATAATCATCCAACCATAGAATAAAACTGAGACAATAATAATTAAACCCCCTTACACTGTCTCAATTATCCCGTTGCACAAACGGGATCTTTTTTTGTGTTTTTATTGGAAACGTAAAAAAAGACTGCCTCAGCAGTCTCAAATAATACTATATTATTAAACCACGGAGATTACTGGAATCAGTCAGGTTAGGAAATCGTTTTTCTGAGTTCTTTTTTCAGGATTTTCCCTGTAGCGTTTTTAGGTAACGCGTCGAGTTCAATAATTTCCCTGGGCAGTTTAAACTGGGCCAGATCTTTTTTTAGAAAAGACAAAAGGTCTTTTTTGTTTAGCTTCATATCTTCTTTAAGCACCACGTAAGCACAGACAACTTCCCCGCGGCTTTTATCAGGGACCCCAATTACTGCGGCTTCTTTTACCGCGGGATAACGGTAAAGAACCTCCTCCACTTCCCTTGGGTAAACATTGAGGCCGCTTACAATCACAATATCTTTCTTGCGGTCAACAATGAAATAGTAACCTTCTTCATCTTTGTAGGCCAGGTCACCGGTGTAAAGCCAGCCGTCTTTAAGCGCCTCGGCGCTTTCCTCCGGCAAGCCGTAATACCCCAGCATTACATTTGGCCCCTGGGTTATCAGCTCACCAATAACTCCAGGATCCTTTTCATTGCCGCTGTCATCAACAATTTTCATTTTAACATCAGGGAGGGGTTGACCGATTGAACCGGGTTTGGTGGCACTCAAAGGATTGAAGGAAACTACGGGCGAAGCCTCTGAAAGTCCGTATCCTTCGATAACGTGTTTTTGGGTTTTGGCGTTGAATTTCTCAAGGATCTCCAAGGGCAGGGAGGCGCCGCCCGAAATAAAGAGGCGCACCCCGGCCAGATCTTCCGGTTTGGCCAGTGAGGTATAGAAGCCGTACATGGCCGGGACACCCGCCACCATGGTAACGTGCTGATCCCGGATGGTGGCGATTACATCTTTGGGAGCGAAAGTTTCAACTATGGTTATTGACGCACCGTTATAAAGGGAAGCCGTTACACAGCACGTCCAGGCGAAACTGTGGAACATCGGCAGGACACATAAGGTATTGTCGTCAGCACCGGCCTCGGTGACTGCTGTAAAACCTGCGGCATTATTTACCAGGTTGCTGTGCGAAAGCAAGGCGCCTTTAGGGCGTCCTGTAGTTCCTGAAGTGTATAAGATCACACAGGGATCAGCTTCTTCAATGTAAATGTCCGGGGGATCAGGGAAGGCTGAGCGGCTTATCTCTTCGTTTATTTTTGATATATGTGCCTGGACCGGCAAGGGAGAACCTTCGTCGTACTGTCCGGTCAACTGCAGATCCTTGTCCGTAACTACCAGCTTAACACGCGCATCTTTTAAAATAAAGGCGATTTCCCTCGGAGTAAACATCGTATTAAGGGGCACAACCACGCCTCCCAGGCTGGAGATAGCCATGTAGCTGAAAATAAACTCAGAGGAATTCTTGGCGAACAGAGCTACGTTGTCATGATGTCTCACCCCCCGGGCAAAAAGGTAGTTGCGGTATTGGGCAACTTTTTGCTGCAGTTCGGCGTAGCTATGCCGGGAACTTTTTTCATACAGGGCGATTTTGTCTCCTGTGCCCTGGAAAAAAAGCTGATGTACTAACAAATGTCTTCCCCCCATGTCTCAGAAAATTCAGATTCATTTTATATTAGACATTATGCCAGAAAGATCCTTTATTTATATTGATGATTAAACAAATAATGCTGAAATTCAATATTTTATGAATTTTCGTTTACCAGTCACTTAAAATTATTAGATCGATGTGTTATTTATAACTAAAATCGCTATGGGGACATTTGGTGAAACATGAGACAAGCGGAAGAAATTCTGGAACTATTAAAAGAGTTTCCCGGGGAAAAAAACAAGCCCGCGCTTATTTCCTTTATCCGTAAAAAATTGTCGGCATTTGACCCTTTAATAGGGGAACATTCGATAAATGTAGCAGCATATTCAGAGCAAATTGGCACACAGTTGGGTTTCTCAAGCGATCATAACGATCGTTTGGTTCTTGCCGCTCTATTGCATGACATAGGAAAGGTTTATTTAAAAATAATTAGTACTTTAGTCCTATATAAACAAGGATGATCATCTCATGTGCAAAAAGCTGAATTCATGCTAAAATTTTAACAAAGGGAAATTACTGGAATCCTTATTTTGATTGGGAGGTAAGAACATGCTTCCGTCCCAGGCTGAGCGTATACAAAATAAGTTGATACGGATGGGGTTTTCGCCCCGGTTGGTTGAGGCGATGACACCATGGGCACTATTAAGAAATTACAATTACCAATTAATGAAAATAGAAAAACTAAAGCTGAGTGAAGCACAGAATGAATGGAGCGAACCAGAAAAAACGTACAGTGGCGCCTCAGCGCCCTATCGACTTGGCTCTAGCGGGTATTAACAGTCCCGGGGTATATGACCCCGGGTTTTTTATTTTGCTTTGGGAGAAAGGCTGTGTCTGAAGGTAAAAAATGTCATGGTTGATCCCATAATTTGAGGGAAGTATATTATCAAACAATAACTTAACTCCAGGAGGCTTAGCTATGGAACATTTATCTAACATTTCAGACACTCTCGCCGCATTTCATGCTGATTTGAACAGGATCCAGACAGTGGCCGGGACCCTCGCCCAGGTGGAACAGCAGCATTACAATGATTTGACAAAATACGATGACGACAGATTGACCAGGATTGCAGTAACTGAGCAGAGCAGTTCCAGACAGTTGGGGGAAATAAAGCAGTTATGCATAGCAATGGCCCAAAAGATTGATGAAATACAATCAATGGCCAAAAAATAGGGGGGGCGGCAAATTGGGTTTACTGGCAAAACTTTTAAGGGGAGTTGTTAACGAGGTCGCCGATGACACTGTCCGGACAATGTTGAGGGATCAGTATGTAGAGAACCTTTTTGAATTGGTTCCGGTTATGAAAAAGGTCAGCCCTATTAACCTGGCTGAAATTGGTATGAGAGCGGCCAAGGGCACACCGGTTCCCCGGCCCCTGGGCAGTCACCTTCACTTTTCCCCCTGGGAAAAACTGTTGTTTAGCCCCGTCCACCTTTTTCGTTTTCCCACCCCGGAGAACGTGGGTATTAATACCACGGTGAAAATTGGCCCCCGGGCTAAAAAACCACTGAGTATCTCCATACCGGTTATGATAGCCGCCATGTCTTTTGGCGGAGCTCTAAGCAAACATGCGAAAATAGCCCTGGCCAAGGCTGCCACTATGGCGGGAACTGCTACCAATACCGGTGAGGCCGGGCTGCTGGAAGAGGAACGCCAGGCAGCCCAGCTCTTAATCGGCCAGTACAACAGGGGCGGGTGGCTTAACAGCAAGGAAAAATACAGCAGGCTGGATGCCATAGAGATACAACTGGGCCAGGGCGCCCAGGGTTCCTCGCCGCAGAGAACGGCGGCAAAAAACATAGGTGAGGAGTATCGCGAAGTTTTCGGACTTGAAGAGGGACAGGATGCCATGATTCATTCGCGTCTCAAAGGAGTAAACACTAAAGAGGACTTTATTGAGCTGGTCAGAGGGCTAAAAGAAGAGACAGGAGTCCCTGTCGGACTGAAAATCGCTGCGACACATTATTTAGAAAAGGAATTGCAAATCGCCCTTGACGCGGGCTGTGATTTTGTAACTGTTGACGGGGCCGAGGGCGGCACGCATGGAGGGGCGCCTATTCTGGAGGATGATGTGGGGCTGCCGACAATTTACGCGGTCAGCCGGGCAGCCCAGTTTTTAGCCGGAAAGGGCGCCAGTGGGGATGTCAGTTTATTAGCCACAGGCGGACTGGTAACCCCCGGCCAAATGCTCAAGGCCATGGCTCTGGGCGCAGAAGCGGTTTATATTGGCACCGCGGCTGTTATGGCTATGGTGGGTGACCAGATCACCAGGGCGTTGCCTTTTGAGCCTCCTACAGGCCTGGTTGTTTACACCGGAAAGATGACTGAGCAACTCGATGTGGATAAATCAGCTCAAAACCTGTTTTATTTTTTAAATGCCTGCATCAGGGAAATGGAACTGGTGGCGGCTACTTTAGGCAAGGTATCTCTGAGAGACATCAGCAAAGAGGACCTGGTTGCCCTGGACCCCTTCCTTGCTAAGTCTTTAAAGCTTGATCTTGGATTTGTGCCGCCAGAAAGCCAGGATGTTTTTTACGATGATTTCGCACGATTGGGCCTGCCTGGAATACAAGCCAGGGAAAAGACCCATTAAGACTAAATGAAATGAGAAAATGGTAAACGATTGCTGTAAGCGCGGATATTTTATAAATCCGTGCTTTTTAATTTGTCAGAAAAAACCTGCAGGATAAAAGATATCGCGGTAGAAATAGAATTTTTAAGGAAGGAAAAGGAAGGAGTTTTTTTATGGACTGCAATAAAGACGCCAACAAAAAGAAATGCACCTGTACTTATGAGCCCTGTTCCAGAAAGGGTCTGTGCTGCGAATGTATCAGTTACCACCGGCAAAGCGGCGAGGCGCCCGGCTGTTTGTTTCCGCCTGACGTAGAAAAAACCTATGACCGTTCACTGCAAAGGCTGGCGCGTTGCTATAAATGAACCACTTGATATTGTTTTATGTGAAATCGCAACAAATATATTTTTCAGACCGCCGAAGAGAGAGGAAAAAGCATGTTACCGTTGAATACTAAATTGCTCGAATTTTCAAGGAAAGGAGGTTAATGTTATTCTACGTAGAATAATCCGGGAGGGATTTGGTTCATGTATATGGACATTCCTATAGAAATGATATTTATACCGGATAACGTCAGGTTAACTTATGATCAGGTCGCCATTAAGGGACTTGCGCATTCCATCAGTCAGGTGGGGCTTTTACAGCCTGTTATTGTAAAGGAAAACGGAGACGGTACATTTACCCTCCTGGTTGGCCACAGGCGTTATTTAGCAGCCAAGCTCGCTGAAGTAGAATCAATTCGCGCCATTATTTTTGATGATCAGGAATCAAAAATAATGCTGCAGCTTATTGAGAACATTCAGAGAGAGAACCTGAATCCCATAGAGGAGGCACTGGCGTATAAGAAGGTGCTGGAAGAAGAGGGTATAACCCAGGATGACCTGGCTGCAAAACTGGGCAAACCCCAATCTAGTATTGCCAATACAATGAGACTGCTGAAGCTGCCTGTTGGCATTCAAAAGATGTTGATCTGCGGTGATCTGAAACAGGGTCATGGAAAAGTACTGCTGCAGTTGAAAGAGCCTGTCCAACAAGAGGAATTGGCGGCAAAAGCTGTTGAGGAAAGGATGTCTGTAAACGCTCTCCGGGAAGTTGTTTTACAGATGATCAAAATAAATCCTGAACCAGAGGAAAATCAATTTGATGATCTGCTTGATGAAATCAGGGAATTACGCAAATCCACCGAAAACAAGTGCCTTTCCGGCAATGAACAGATACCGCCGGATGTTAAATCAAAAATCAAGCAGGAGATTGAAGGTTTCATGAGATTATTAGAATAGTATAAGAAAAGCTGAGCATGGAAGTGGACCCTGCTCATTTTTTTTCGGGTCATTTGGTTTATTTTTGTGTTTTTAGCAGGGATGCGTTCTGCGCAGGATACACCAGTCCGGCAAAGTCCGCATCCCGTTTTTTAATATAGAACAATAATTTCCAGGATTGGTTTCAGTGAAACTGGCAATTATATTTTTAAGTTTTACTATAGCTAGTCTTCGATATTACAAACAAGGAGGGTGACTGTGAAAGGTAAAGAAAATCACGGGGAAGACAATGTTAATAGCAGGAATTACACCCGTTTTAGAACCCTTAATGACTTAAGGGGTTACCTGGAAAACCCGGTCAGGCAGGAGTTTGCTTTCATGGTTTACCCGGTTTCCGGAAAACCTGAAGCCTTTAGTTATAATAGCCAGAGCCAGGTGGTCACCAACCTGGAAGACGGATCCTTATTTGATAACATGGAGGATTTTTTAGGTTACGCTTTTCAATGTGACAGAGAGGGTTATCCAAATACAGAATATGTAGATGTTGTAAGTGAATAAAAAAGGAACGCTTTCATTTAATTTATAGTTGGTTTGTCAGACAGTTATTTAAGAGGTTAATTAAACCTGGGTTTTATGAAATGTTCTGAAAGGCAGGGTATACTTATTACAAAAGGCAGCTTCAACCAATATATCGCCCCGGTGTTCGTTTCCATATTCCCCCCGCTTTTTATATACCAGGTAAACATGTTTGAAGTGCCGCTGAGCGTGATAATTATGCCACTGTTCGCAGCAGCATGCTTTGCTCTGATACTGGCTGCCGTTTTGTTTTCTTTTACCAAAAGAGTGCAGAACTCTTCGCTTGCGGCTTGTTTCCTGATTGCCGCGTTCTATTCATACGGTTCTTTGTACGACGTCATTGACAGTACTTCAATCCAGGGCTTGTTTAGTTCCCAGCTGATCTCAGCGGGTTTGTTCATGCTGATTTGCCTGGGGATCTGTCTCTTAATATTTAAATTAAAAGATGAAAGCAGGCTGTACATAGAGCCCTGGGTTACAGATACATTCACATAGGTTCAGCAATGGAGATAAATAAAATAAATGTAAAAAACGCTGATTTGTATTTTAATTATTTCGAGACGAAACATTTTTACCTGGAAGACGATTTCCTGTCGAAGCTGATCGACATGTCCCTGCTCAGGCCGTTGTTTTATACTATGAACTGGCTTTGATTCACCATCTAACAATTTCAAAGAATGTGCCTTTCAGAAAGGTTGCCGCGTTTTTTGGCAGCCTTTGCAGGTACCTTATTATAGAATTTGTGCCGAAGGACGACCCGATGGCAGAAAGAATGCTCAAGGGCAGGGAAGATATATTTGAAGCTTACACGCTAGAGTGGTTTGAGCGGGAATTTAAGGAGTATTTTAATATACTTGAACAGGAAAAAGTCGCGGATTCAGGCAGGATCATCTACTTAATGGAAAACTTAAATCCGATCTAAATGCCTGTTGTGAAAGCCAATGACTCATTTTTTAATTTCTTCAAGCAGCAGTTTGATATATTTACCGGCCAGCCTGAAATCATTTTTCCTGCAAAGCTTTACCGTTGAAGACAGGATTTCTCCCGCCTTTCTCCGTTTAATAGCATTTCTTATTTCTTTTTCAGGTTTGTCGCATTTGAGCAGGGCAAATTTAAGATTAACCTCCAATATGTTTAGAACACAGCTGGTTATATATTCTATATTCCAGGAAAAGCTGTCACGCCTGCCGGCGATTTCGCCCAGGAACCTCTCAATAAACCCGAATCTTGATCCGGTATAGGCCAGCCTTAACCATAATTCATAATCTTCTGCGCCCAAACTTAAGTCCTCGGTAAAGCCTCCAACCTGCAGGACTGCTTTCCTGTTTGCCACAGTGGCGCTGATATGCAGCGTGTTACCTTTAAACAGCAGTGAATCATAACAGGGTTCCTTGGGTTTGCTGTTGGGGAATCTCTTTTTTCTCCCGTCAGGGTATGTCTTGTAAACCCTGTGGCTTACCAGATCTGTACCGGGATGCCGCTTTAGGTATGCGGCCACGGCTTCCAGTTTGTCCGGATACCAGATATCGTCGTCGTCCACAAAGGCCAGATAATCTCCTGTGGAACGTGATATGGCGTTATTTCTGGCGGCGCCAATACCCCTGTTCGGTTGACTGGACAGGGATATCTCCAATTCCGGATTTTTATGCGAATATTCCTTGATTGCAGCGGCGGTGTTATCCCTGGATCCGTCATCGGTAATTACAATCTCGAAATTCCTGTGTGTCTGACTTTTAACACTGTCAAGAGTCCTGACTATACGTTTTTCAGAGTTATAGGCGGGTATGATCACGCTGAATCTCAGCAATGCAGCCGAACCTCCTACAGGCACACGGGGACGGTTCTTGTGTGCCCCTTATTTGCCGGACGCTATGATTTTTTAGCCGGTCTGGCTGCGTGGTCCGCTTCCCTCATGCCTTTAAAGTATACCGCCAGAAGCCTGAAGCCGGAAATCAAACGAAAAAGTCTGCTATAACCCTTTCCATCCAGCCATTTGAGAAACATGCCGGTAGATTGACGCTCCGGCCACCCCGCTATGTTCAAAAGGCTTTCCATAAGCATGAACGGAGGCGCGTACAGCGTGGAAAGCCGGGTTTTGATTGTTGGGCTTTTTTTATAGTACAGCACCGCTGTCCTGCCCCGCTCCAGTTCTTTTTGCATTTGTGCGGCCAGTGATTCATAGGAAAGGGGTGGTTTTAAATGAAAGCCGACAGCCTGACCGGCTTTAACCTTTTTTAAACCCATTTTCATCAGCCTGTGCCCCAGCTCAAGGTCTTCCCATCCGTATTCAGTGAATTCCTCGTCGAAAAGTCCGGCTTTGATTAATGATTCCTTTTTTGCTGAACAGTTGCAGGTGGGGAAGGATGCAGCCGAAAAACCGGAGAATAACTTAAACTTATGCTGTTTTTCTATGGCAGGTATATTTATAACCCTGCCTCTGGCTATAAAATCGCCACCGGCGTGGGCTAGCAGGTGGCCTTCAACAAAGCCTCGGCACACCACAACGTCGCTGTCGATGAAAATTATCAACTCGCCTGAAGCGGATGTGATACCTTTATTACGGGCTTTTGACCTGCCGGAGTGCTCCTGATGGAGGTATACCAGGTTGCTTTGCTTGAATTTCTCAACCACTTGGCCGGTATCGTCCGATGAGCCGTCATCTACAACAATAACTTCATATATTGATGCTTCAACTGTTTGATCCAGGATAGCGGTCAGAGATATTTCTAGCACCTTGCGGCAGTTATAGGCTGGAATGATCACACTTGCTCTGATGGCGGTTACCCCCGGTACCATTATCTTCATAGTCAAATTTAACATATTTATTATAACATACAGCCTGTATGATATAATTCTCTTAATTTAGTTAAAAACTGTAGTTCGGTGTGGGGGATAAATTTTTCAACATGGACATATATCAGAACACCTTAAAGGAAGGCTTTACCTGCCAGGGGACGGCGCTCCACAGTGGAGAGAAGGTCTTGATGCGCTGCCTGCCTGCCGCGGAAGATACGGGGATAATATTCAAAAGGACTGATTTGCCGGGGTGTCCCGCGGTTAAAGCAGCTGTGCCAAATGTAGTCTCCACGAAAAGGCGCACATCAATCGGCGACCGGGACGGCGGTGTGGTAATCCATGCTGTTGAGCATCTGCTGGCAGCTTTCAGTATGGCCGGAATAGACAATGTGGTGGTAGAACTTAACGGCAGCGAGGTCCCGGCAGGGGACGGAAGCGCTCTGGTGTTTACTGAGCTGATCGAAAAAAACGGCAGCCTGCGGCAGAGCAAAGCAGCTTACGTTAAAAAGATAGACGAGCCTTTTTTTGTAAGGGATAATGGCGCGATTTTAGCAGCGCTTCCGTTTGACGGTTTCAGAGTAAGCTACACACTTTCCTATGACCACCCTTTTATAGGCACTCAGTATGTTGATTATACATTTAACAAAACTGCGTCTTTTATAGATATCGCTGCCGCGCGAACCTTCGGATTTATCGAAGAAGTGGAGAGTTTACGCAAGCAGGGGCTGGCTCTGGGCGGCTCACTGAATAACGCGGTAATAGTAACCAGGGACGGCACGGCCAATCCGCTGCGGTTTAAGGATGAGTTCGCCAGACATAAGATTCTCGATATGACAGGAGACCTGGCCCTGGCCGGCAGGGTAGCGGGCCATTTTATTGGGATTAAATCCGGCCACAACTTGAATGCCGCGCTGGCAGAATTAATACGGGAAAGGTGCGTTTTGCTTGAGAAGTAGACTTTCGGAGGCTCGTTATATGAACTTTGACTGCATGGATGATAGCAAGATTCATCCCACCGCGATTATCAACCACCGTGCCAGGATAGGAACCAATGTTGAAGTGGGCCCGTATGCGGTAATCGGTCCGAACGTCGAAGTAGGCGACTATTGCCGCATTGCTTCGCATGTGGTGATAGACGGCTTTACCGTTATCGGGAGCGGCAACAGATTTTTCACCGGAGCTGTAATCGGCATGGAGCCGCAGGATATGAAGTACAGGGGAGAGAAAAGCTTTGTATTAATCGGTGACAATAACACCTTTCGGGAGTACGTCACTGTCAACCGCGGGACAAGCGGCGGCGGGGCGGTAACCAAAATCGGCAGCCATACGCTGATCATGGCTTATACTCACATAGCCCATGACTGCATCATCGGTGACAATGTGATCATAGCCAATTCAACTAATATGGCCGGCCATGTGGTGATTGAGGACAATGCCGTTTTAAACGGGGCGACAGGGATCGTGCAGTATGTCAGGATAGGCCGTATGGCCATGACCGGTGGGGTGACCAAGCTCACGAAAGATTTGCCCCCGTATGTTATTGCCGACGGAGTTCCCGGCAGAATCAGGGGAGTCAACCTGATCGGACTTGAAAGAAACGGAGTGACTGAACCGGTCAGGCTGGAAATAAAAAAGGCCTTTAAGATTCTTTACCGCTCCGGCCTGACCGTGAATGAAGCCATTGCAAGAATAGAGTCGGCATGTGACCCTTTTCCTGAAGTTCTTCACCTGGTGACTTTTTTAAGTAACAGCGCGGGAGGGATTATGAGATGATCGCGTCCAACTCAGCGGCTGTGATTGCAGGCGCCGGTATGCTGCCGGTTTACTGGGCCGGGGAGGCCTCGGCCAGGGGTCTGGACCTTGCGGTCATATCCATCTCAGACGCAGTGGAAGAAGAGCCATTAAAAAGGCTGGCCTATGATTATTTTAAGACCAGTGCAGGCAGGCTGGGAGAAATAATTGATTATATTAGAAGTTCAGGCATAGACAGGGCTGTGTTTTTAGGGAAAGTAGGTTGGGAGGAGCTTTTTGGTGGCAGGGGGCCTGACCACAGGCTCAAAGAAATGCTCGGGGCTCTGGAAAACAGCAGAAATGTCAACGCCTTTCTTAAACTGCTGGCTGAAGAATTCCACAGGGAAGGGATAAAACTGCTTGAACAAACCGTTTTCATGGAAGCTTTCCTGGCTGGAGACGGCCTGTTAACGCCTGGGATCGCCATCAGCGACAGGGTTTTAAAGGATATGGAATTTGCCTTTAGTATGGCCAAAAAAATTAGCGGTCTTGGTATCGGTCAGACGGTGGTGGTGAAGGACGGCGCAGTAATAGCCGTTGAAGCGGTTGAAGGCACGGACCAAATGATTAAAAGGAGCGGCGGTCTGGTTGCGGGCGGGATAGTGGCCAAAGCCCGCGCCGCCAATCACGATGCCAGGTTTGACATACCAGCTGTTGGTTTGCATACCGTGGAAAGTATGATTAAGGCCGGGTCAGCCGGGCTGGTACTGGAGGCGCAGGGGACTTTTGTTTTCCAGCGGCAAGAAGTCACCAGACTTGCCCAGCGGCACAATATTCCCATTATGGGAATGAGGTGGACAGATGCCTGAAATCATGGTCTCCGCGGGAGAGGTGTCCGGCGACAGGTATGCCGCCCTGCTTGCCGGCAGGCTGAGGGAAATGGACAGCGTCATAAAGTTTTGGGGCATTGGCGGCGCGGAACTAAGTAAAGCCGGAGTGGAAATAGTCAGCAATACGGTTGAAAAAAGCGTTATGGGTTTTACCGAGCCGCTAAAAAGAATCTGTTTTTATATTTCCCTGCTGAAGGCAGTCAAAAGGGAGATCAAAGAAAGAAAGCCGGACCTGCTGCTGCTGGTGGATTTTACCGCTTTCAACATGAAGCTGGCTAAGTACGGCTATGAAGAGGGCATCCCTGTAGTGAGTTTTTTTAGCCCCTCTGTATGGTGTTGGGGAGTGTGGAGGGCTGCGCAGATGGCGCGGTGGAAAGTAAAAATTGCCGCCGTACTGCCTATGGAATATAACGCTTACAAACAAGCGGGGGCTGACGTTTGTTTTGTCGGACACCCGCTGCCTGAACTAATCAAAAACAGGGACAAACGCCTCGACCTGCGGGAACATATGAAGGACAGCGGATACTCCAGGATCATCGGCATTCTGCCGGGCAGCCGGGAGATGGAGGTTAGAAACCTGCTGGCAGAGTTTCTAAAAGCAGCCGAAGTAATTTTTAAAAAGCACAGTGACTGCCTCTTTGTCCTGCCCGTGGCAGCGCCTCATCTTAAAGGTTTGGTCGAGAATATAGCCGCGCAGGCCCGGACACAAATTCCTCTTCTGGTTGTTGACGGCAGGGCCTGCGATGTTATTGAAAGCTCTGAGTTTGTAATAACAGCCGGCGGAACTGCTACCTTGGAGGCTGCCTGTCTGGGGACGCCGCTTTTAGCTGCTTATAAGGTTTCACCAGTAACTGGTTTTTTGGCAAGACTTCTGACCAGGGTGAAATATTTTGCCCTGCCGAACATTATACTGGGAGAACAGGCAGTGCCCGAGTTCTTTCAGAAGAGGGCTAAAGGAAAGTGGATCGGGGAGACTGCGTTAAAGCTTATGGAAAACAGCGCGCATATGGAGAAAATGAAATCCAGGCTGGCAGGCGCCGCGCAGATGCTTGGTGACGGCAAGGCTGTCGATCGCACCGCGGGTATTATTCTGGATGTCCTGGCTGACAGGAGCGCCTGATATGGATGTTGTTATAACCACGAACGGACCGGGTGAGGTCTCAACCTGGGTCAGTCCTATCATTGCAGCCTTAAAAAAGCTGGCGCCGGACTGCCGGATCTGGGTTTTTTTAACGCCGTGCATGTTCGCGGGCGGCGGAGAAAAGGAAGTGCTTAGCTCTTTTAAGGGGATTAATGGCGTTTTTGGGCCGGGGGAATACCTGTCTTACCAAGTTTTCGGCAAAAGGCCGGCAGGGTTTTTGCCTGGTGAAAGTGGCGTAGTTTTCTGCCTGGGAGGCGATTTGAGCCACGCGAGGCGTATCGGCAGAAGCTTGGGCTACAGGAGCGCTTACGCTTATTGTGATAGGGCCGCGGGCTTGCTGAAAAACGATTTCTGCTACTTTGTGCCTTCTGCCCGTATTGCGGAGAAGTTCATCGCCAAAGGTGTCAAAAGAGACCGGGTGCGTGTAGCGGGATGTCTGGCTGCCTGTGCGGTGAGGCCAAAGAAATCGGGGGCAGACGTGCGGGCCTCTCTAGGGATAGCGCCGGATGCTTTTATATTGAACATTTTACCGGGAAGCAGGCTCAGTTTTATAGAGTACACCATCCCGTTTTTTATTGATGTGGCCGGGAGTTTGAACCGGAGTGCAACCTTCCTGTTCACACTTGCCCCTTACCTGAGTATAAAGGATCTTGGAGCGGTATTAGACAGGTGTGGCGCTGCCGGCTGGAGCCTGGGGGAAATTGGTAAGGAAGCGGTGGAAATAAAAACAGGTGGAGTAAAAATTTTTGTTTACCACGGCAACCAGTACGACGCTATGGGCGCGTCTGACCTGGCAGTGGCGCTGCCGGGCAGCAGCAACATCGAACTTTTGGCGTGCGGTGTGCCGGCCCTGGTGGTTCTGCCCCTGAATCACCCCGATAAAATCCCTCTGCCCGGTATAATGGAATATGTTTGCCGTATACCGCTGGCAGGAAAAATATTTAAGAAACAGTTAATACAATCCAAGCTGAACAGGAAATTTAATTTTGTCTCACCTGTAAACAGGGACGCAGTTGAGGAAGTGTTTCCAGAAATGGTCGGAATTCTAAAACCGGCGGAGGTAGCCGCCAGGCTGGAATCTTTAATTGATGGTGAGCATGAAAAGATCAGGCTAAAACTGAAGGGCTCAAAGGCTGAAAGTGATGCTGCAGAGAAAATGGTGCGTCAAATAGTCGGGGACATGAAAGGTTATAACTAAATGACGGGGGACACAAACACAAACCTCTATAAATTTTTATCCGGTTATGTTCAAAAAAACAAATGGTGTTTTGCAGGCGGTATAGGCAGCCTTGCCGCCGGGATGCTGCTCAGCCTTGGCATACCTGAAATCCTGCGCTGGTTTATTGACGCGACCATCATTGACGACAAAACCCTGGCACTTAAGTACCTGAGTCTCCTGGTCGTAGTATCGTTATCGGTTTATTTCGGTAAGGGCGTGCTCAATTATTTAAAGGAATACCTGTTGTCATTAGCGGCTTACAGGACTGTTCTGGAAATGAGAAGTGACGCCTTTCGCCGGATTGAGTTCTTTTCGATGTCTTTTTTTCATAAAAAGCGGGTAGGGACACTTGTGGCCAACCTGACCGGCAATTTTTCAGTGGTTGAGGATTTTTTGATTAATTCTTTCCCCGGTTTTTTTGCCCAACCAGTTATCATCATAGGTATCATCATTCTTGTATTCCTGACGCACTGGAAGCTGGCGCTGATAGCCATGGTGATTTTTCCATTTTTGTTTTTTACTATCAGCAAGTTCGGCGGAAAAATCAGGGTGTCGTCGGAAAAAGTACAGACTGGCGTATCAGGCATTGTGTCATTTTTACAGGAGAACTTCTCCAGTATCAGGGTCGTTAAGATATACGGCAGGGAAGATGAGGAAACGGAGAGGTTCAGAATGTTGGCCGGCCAGGTTTTGCGCAACGCGCTGGATGGGACCAGAGTTGTGGCGATCATGACCCCGGTTGTAGAGATGATCAGCTGTATCGGCGTGGTGACCTTCTTCTGGTACGGAGGCCGGGAGGTAATAGACGGCAGGCTTACCACCGGAGAACTGGTCAAATTCATCACTTATATGACCATGCTGGTACCGCCTTTAAAAAGCTTAAGCGTTGACTTTACCCGGTTTCATAAAATGAAAGGCGCTTTGCAGGAAATTATTGAGATTTATTTTGCGGACGAGTATATCAAAGAGAAAAAGGATGCTTTTAAGCTCCCGCCGGTAAAAGGGGATATATGCTTTAAAGGAGTAGCGCTGAGGTATTCTAATGATGCGAAAAGAGCTCTCGACGATGTGAGCTTTGAGGTCAAAGCGGGGGAAATAGTCGCCATTGTCGGGAGAAGTGGCGCGGGTAAGACCAGCCTGGTCAACCTGATCCCCAGACTATATGACCCTGAAGAGGGTACAATCACCATAGACGGACATTATTTGCGGGACGTGACCCTGACCTCCCTGAGAAGTCAGATTGCCATCGTGCCACAGGAAATTTCTCTCTTCCACGATACTGTTTATTACAATATAGCTTACGGCAGGAAAGGCGCCGGCGAACCGGAAATCATCGAGGCGGCTGTAAAAGCTTATGCGGATGGTTTTATAAAGTCGCTGCCCGGGGGTTACCACTGCGTTGTCGGCGAAAGAGGCGAAGCGCTTTCGGCCGGTCAAAGACAGAGAATAGCCCTGGCCAGGGCTATTCTGGCCGAACCGGCTATTTTAATCCTGGATGAAGCGACATCGTCTCTTGATGCTGAATCGGAACATCTGATCAGGGAAGCGCTGGACAGGTTTATGAAAGGGAGGACGACTCTGATCGTGGCGCACAGGATGTCCACCGTTTTGAGCGCCGACAGGATTATCGTCATTGACAACAGCCGGATTGCCGAAACGGGTTCTCATGCCGAGTTGCTTAAACTTAAGGGAATATACAGCAATCTATATGAAAAGAGCATGCAGACAAAAGCCGAAGGTGAAAACAGATGAGAGGCTGCAAACGGCTGTTGTTTTTAAGCAACGGTCACGGAGAGGATGTCGCTGCCGCGGCGGTGATCAATCAACTGAGCTTAATAAGAAGGGACCTGTTCATAAAGGCAGTGCCGGTGGTAGGGACAGGGACGGCTTACAGGGAAGCCGGGGCTGAAATTGTGGGGCCGCCGGCCGATCTCCCATCCGGAGGTTTTATGCGCCTGGGAGTCAGAAACCTTTTGCTGGATTTGAAGGGAGGCCTGATCGGACTTACCTTGAAACAGATCCGCGAGTTGAAGAAAATCGCCGGTGAAACCGATCTTGTCGTGGCCTGCGGTGATGTGGTTCCGTTACTGCTGGCCTCTTTGTTTGTAAGAAAACCTGTATTTTTTATCGCCACGGCCAAATCAGAATATATTAACGGTCATTACCTGATTGAAAAGTTCCTCATGAAATATCTTGCCCGCCGGGTTTTCACCAGGGACGAGGCGACGGCCGCAGATTTGCGCAGGTTTGGAGTCAGGGCGCGGTTTGACGGCAACCCTGTTATGGATGCTGTAAAGATATCAGGAGAGACTTTCGGTATGCCCGAGGGTTCTGAAGCTATTGGTTTTCTGCCCGGCAGCCGTATTGACGCCTATATGCATATGGATTTTTTTCTTAGCGTGGTAGAAAGTTTGGAAAGTATGAAAACCGGTAACCTGAGCTATTTGTTTTCTTTTTATGAAGGTTTGGACCTGGACAGGTTAAAAGCTGTGATTGAAAAAAGCGGGTGGAAAATCAGACCTGGCAAGGACTCCGTTTGGCGGGTATTGAGGAGAGGCCGGATGGAGGTCATATTGGCAAGAGGAAAATTTGGGGATATTATCAAGAAAAGCAGCCTGGTGATTGGGCTTGCCGGAACCGGTAATGAACAGGCCGCCGGCTTTGGCAGGCCTGTTGTAGCTTTTAAGTCCGCAGCCAGGCAGTATAATGCAAGGTTCCTGAAGTCACAAAAAAAGCTGCTTGGCGAAAACCTGGCGGTGGTGCAGGCGGAGCCCGCGGTGGTAGCGGGCGAAGCGCTTGGGATCCTTAAAGACCGCGCCAGGTACGGGCGCATGTCGCGTTGCGGTATTGCTCGAATGGGATCGAAGGGCGGCGCGGAAATAATCGCCAGAGAAATATCAGCCTTTTTGCTCTAGTCTTTTCTCAAGTTCCGCCACCTTTTTTTCCAGTGACGACACCTGCTTTAACAGTCCGGGCAGCCTTCTGGCGGCTGCTCTGATGCGGTAGTCCTTCTTGTGATCTATGGCCGGGAAGCCGGAGCAAAAGGAATTGTCCTTGATGCTGCTCAAAGCTATCGAGCCGGCTGCCAGCATCACGTTGTCTCCTATGGTTATGTGTTCTCTTATACCCACAAATCCACCCATCATGACCCGGCGCCCCAGCTTGGCGCTGCCTCCGAAAACGCACGTCGCGGCTACAATGCACTGAGGTCCGATTTCGGCATTGTGGCCCACATGGACATTATCGCCAATTTTTGAGCCGCTGCCTATGATGGTTGAGCCAACTGTTCCCCGGTCGATTGTCACATTGGCGAATAGCTCCACCTGGTCCTCAATAATCACATTTCCCAGGTGGGGTATCTTGTAGGGTCCGTCTGTGGTTGTTATGAAACCGAACCCGTCCGCGCCGATAACTGTTCCACCGTAGATAATCACATTATTCCCAATGACTGTGTTGTGTTCAATAACAACATTGGCGTGAATTTCACAGTTGGTTCCCAGCTTAACTCCTTTCCCGATGAATACTCCAGGCCCTATCACGCAATTATCTCCGACAATCGCATTTTCCGAGATCACGGCGAAGGGGTGAATTGAGCTGTTTTCACCAATAATGGCAGATTCATGGACACAGCTCATGGGGTGAACCAGTCCGGTAATGAGGTGTTTTTCAATGAATATTTCACATATCCTGGCAAAAGCAAGTTTGGGAGAGCCCGTAACCAGCAGGGGCTTAACTGAGCTTAGAATATGCTCTGGTACAATTATAGCCGCAGCCATGGTCTGCTCAGCTTTCTCCAGCAGGTCACCGGTTTCGATAAAGATAATGCTCCCCGTCGCAGCGCCCTGCAAGGCGCTGCCTACCCCGTTAATAACGGTGTTAACGTCTCCGATGACCATGCCGCCGGCCAATTCAGCAATCTGACCAAGTGTTTTCAAATTGACCATCCTTATTCTGAAATTAACGTTCTGAGCAAAACAAGGCTTCCCTAAATCATCAAAATATAGGAAAGATGAACATAAGGAAGCGTTTTAATTAAACCATGAAAATTTAATTTGTTAATGCACGGCGCCGCACCGGTGCTTTCCGCTAGCTTACAGATCTGGGGGCGTCCTGCAGATTTCCTTTGAAAGCGGCGTTGTTATCGCCTATTTTTAAGTCATCCATTGAAAAGTTGTTAAGTTTCTGAAGCCTGCTGTTAACAATCGGTGTGAGAACGGTTTCAGCCTGTTTCAATTGTTCCTGGTTCGCGCCCAGGCGTCCTACCAAAGCGTCCTGGAAGCTTAAATTCACGCTTTTAGAAGAAGCTTTCTCAATTTTCATTTTAACGTAAACAGGCCTGTTGACAATCATGTTTTCCGCAAGCTTGTACTTTGCCAGCTCACCCTGGGGAATGTATTTTTTCAGTTTTTCCGCGGTAACAAAAGAGGCTTCAAGTTCATTGTTGGGCAGGAACCTTACTCTAACATCCTTAATCGGTCCGTCAATCTTGGCGTTTTCTTTCGAGAGCATGGCGCTGATTTCAGCACTGGTAAAGGAAGTATTTACAGGGAATGGTTTAGCGGCGCCAGTCGCCACGCTGGCATTTGCGACCGCATTCACCTTTTGCAGGTATGACTGGTAATCCTGTTCAGTCCAGTTGACAGCAACGTTTTTTGTGGTAAACAGAGTGTAATACCCTACCCCGGCGGCCATTGCAATGATTATAAGCAGAGCAATCAAAAATTTTTTCACCGGACAAGCAACTCCTTCCATAATAAGTACAAAAATTTTATGGTTAAATGATATATTAAGGTCCTTATATTGTCAATTTGTTAGTCATACGGGCTGATTTATACCATGGCTCTCCGTACAGTTCCTTTCCAAAGGGAACACTCCGCAAGTTAAAAAAAGCCCTGGGTTTACAAGGCTTTCAGTCCAGGCGGGAAGCTGCATCGGGTCATAGAGGCAAGAAACAAATTTATAGTATGTTCAAAGAAGTGTTTTTGGCTAAGTCCAAGATCCTGGTTTCTTTATACCTGGAACCGTCCTTATTGTATAGAACCTTAATTATAGGCCGTGCTTTAGCCGCTGTATTCTGCTCTTTAACTATGCCAATTTCACCGCTATTTAGTTTAATAAAGGTGCCATTGGGGTAATAGGCAATATGTGTGATAAAAGAATTGACAATGGTCTTATCCAGTGATTTATTGCTTTCCTTTTCAAGATATCCGGCAGTGTCAAGAACAGATAGTTCGTTTAAATTAATTAAAAGGTCAAAATAGTTGGCAACAGCCACTGTCAACGCGAAGCCATGGATCTTATAGCCATTGATACCATTGGGATAGCCTTTCCCATCGACTCTCTCATGATGCGCATAAATAACATATTTGGTTAAAGGGCTAATTTCGTCCAGTTCTTTAACAGTGTTATAACCCAATAAAGTGTGGGAGCAGAATTGTTTATCTCTTTCTGTCAGGGGGTTTTTTGTGATTAGATCTTCAGAAATAAAAGCTTTGCCTATATCGTGCAAAATCGCTCCCATGCCCAGCTTGTGTAATTCCAGATCATTATAGCCGCTCAGCTTGCCTATAAACAGGGATATCAGCGCGACATTCAGGGAGTGGGCAAATATACGGTCGTAGTTCATCGTCAAATCGGTAAAATTGAAATAGCTATCCCGGTAACCGAGTACCGCGTCGACCAGGTCATCTATGATGGAGCCAATCCGGTCCAAAGAAATTTCTTTACCAGTTTTGAGGTTATTGAAAATCTTTTTTAATAAATATTTACCTTCAACTTTAATTTTTTCATCAATGATAGTCTTGATTTCGATATCCTCAGAAAATTCATCATGCACATATATGTCTATTATCCCGTTTTTATAAAGGCTGTTTTTGTAGGAATTTGTGAGTAAAACCCCGCTGTTAAGAAGAATCTTACCATCATTGTTGTAAACCGGGTTGGCCAATTTCATTTCAGGCTTTATCTCCGACAGTCTTACAATTCTCAACTAAAAAAGCCTCCTTAGTGTTTGTTTAGTTAAGATTGAAAATTAAAAACTACCCCTGCCGTGAAGAGTAGTTGAAATCAAAAAAATATTCACGGCAACCCGGCTGTCATGGCAATAGCTTTAGACCCGTGGCTTTGCGTCCCCATCTTTCGTATGGGTTTGCCTTTTTCTTTTCTTTTATTTTACTAAGAATTTCCCCTGAATTAAATAGTACCAAAGACCCATTTTTTAGATCTGCGTATTGCGGGTGTAAAACAATAAAGCCACGGATTTACCATTTTGAAATCATTCCCTTATACCAGGGTTAACCCATTGCAAGGCAAAATTTTTGAACATTTTAACTGTTGCGGGCAAATCAGTATCCTTTAACAGGGCTAAATACATATTCCTATCTATTGTAGGGTTTAACGCCATAATCGTTAAGCCAGGACCTATGTCTTTTAAGGCAGTAGTAGATGAGAGCACTGTAATGCCAAGTTCCTCGCGGACCAAACCCAGCATTGTTCTGACGTACGAGCAATTCATTAAAACATTGGGTTGAAAGCCAGCGGCGTGACAGGCATCCATGAAATCTTGATAGTGTCCGGAAGCGGGAGGGGTAAGAATGAACTTTTCATTAATTAATTCTTTAATATGAACGGATTTTCGGGAAGCCAGAGGATGATGGTCACTGGTCACAACTACCATCTGGTCGGATACTAAGTGATGGAACTGGAAGTGAGGCGCCGGACTGGCACGCTGAACAATAGCCGCGTCAATCTTCAGGGAATGCAGCATAGACAGGAGTTCTTCACATTGTTCTTCCAGAATTCTCATTTTTACCCCGGGAAAATTTTTTTGAAAAGAGGCCAGCAGGTTTGGAAAACGGTAATATCCAATAATCGGTATTACTCCAAGGGTGAGATTGCCTTTTACTATGGTTACATAATCTTGAATGCTCTTGCGCGCTTCACCTACCTCGGATATTATCCGATGGGCGTGTTTGACAAACTCCGAACCCGCCGGAGTGAGTTGTACTGAACGGGTTGTTCTCACGAACAAACTGATGCCCAACTCAGTTTCAAGCTTGTTAATCTGCTGGGAAAGAGAAGACTGCGATGTTTTGACCTCTTCTGCGGCACGAGTAAAATTATGGTATTTGGCCACAGCCAGCACATATACCAATTGATGAATCTCCATAATAGCCCACCTCATAAATTCAAAATAGTAATTAATAGCTTTTTATATTATAGCTGAAAACAATAAAAAAGGAAGAGATAAATCAAACCCGGATGATTTACTTAAAAAAACAGGCAACCCTTTTTTCAGCGGGTTGGGGTTTGGGAGAAATAATCAGGCATATTAATAGGCAGAGCTAATTAATGCAATCGCAAACACATATTTTTAATTTACAATATAAGAATGCTAAGATATATCCAGAAATAAAATGCGTTGTTACCCTTTTATGCAGTCCAGTAAGGTTTGTTGAGTGAGGAGTGTGTTCCGTTGATCGGAGAAATACTGCCTAATATCTACAAGATAGAAGTCCCCCTGCCCAGGAGTCCCCTCAAGGCTACGAATTCCTATCTGATCAAAGGCCGGGGACGTAATCTGCTTATAGACACCGGATGGAACCGGGAGGAAAGTAAGAAAGCGTTGTTTGCCGGACTTGCCGCCCTGGATGTGGTTTTAGAAGAAACGGATATCTTGCTCACCCACCTGCATGCCGATCATAGTGGTTTGACCGCGGCTGTAGCCACGGAAAAGTCTAAGTTGTATTGTGGCGAAATCGACTCTGAAATTGTAAACGCGATGTCGGGTGCAACCACCTACTGGTCGGACATTGGCTTAATATTTGGTGTGTATGGTTTCCCACTGGCAGATCTCCCCAATGCTATGCGGGCACATCCCGGCAAAAGGTACAGCCCGAGCATGCAACAGGTTTTCACCATCCTCAGGGAAAATGATAAAATCGAGGTTGGCGATTACCGTTTTACCTGCGTGGAAACACCCGGTCACACACCGGGGCATATATGTCTTTATGAACCTGAAAACAAAATCCTGATTTCAGGCGACCATATTCTCGATGACATCACCCCCAATATTACTTTTGAAAAAAGAATTGAAGACCCCCTGGGGCATTATTTGCACAGTCTTGATAAAATCGATCAGATGGATATAAGTCTTGTCCTGACAGGTCACAGGCGTATGATTGACAATATCCACAAAAGAATCGATGAACTGAAACAACATCACCAAAACAGGCTTAACGAAATATTGGACATTTTAGGAACCGGCCTGAGGGGTGCTTATAATATTGCCGGTAAAATGACCTGGGATATAACCGCAAAATCCTGGGAACTGTTCCCCCCGGCCCAAAAAGTTTTTGCCGTAGGGGAGGCAGTCACTCACCTGGAGTACTTACGGCACATTGGCAGGGTCAGGAGAATTGAAACTAATGGAAAGATTTTTTTCGAACTGAATTAAATCGGAGCCCCAGCCATATAAAAATGGAGGTAATTCAGTAATGAAACGGATTTTAGGGATCGTAGCCTCACCAAGAAAATTAGGGAACTGTGAAATATTGACTAAGGTGATCATGGAAGCGGCTGGTTCGAACAACCACCTGGAAATGATCAGGCTTACAGATTTGGATATTAAAGGGTGCAGGGCTTGCTACGCCTGTTTGCCTAAAGAAGCTCCCTGTGTCATTGAGGATGATCTTAATTTCCTGCTGGAAAGAATCCGGAACTCCGATGCAGTGGTTATAGCTGCCCCTTGCTATATTTTAGGACCCAACAGCAGTATTAAAAAGCTGCAGGACAGGTTCGTCTCCGTAGGCAATAAATACGAGCTGTACGCAGGTAAACCTTGCGTTACGGTAACCACTTATGGAGCGCCTGAATGGGAAGGTTATACCGAGCACGCTTTGAACCTTACCGCCAGGTTCTTAAACTTGCGCCTGGTTGACAGCGCAGTATTTTTCGGAGCTCACCCTGCTGAGGTTATAGAACAAGCCGCTGACTTGCAAAGAGCCCAGCAGTTAGGCCGAGCCCTCTTTGATCCCGGCTATAAGCGGACTGCCAAAGCAGGCGAGTGTCCGGTCTGTTGGAGTAATATTCTCAAATATGACGGGGAAAATGTAGTTTGTCCGTTCTGTGGTACTAAGGGCGAAATTAAAGTCGAAGGAGAAAAAACAAGGCTGATTTTTTACCCTGAAAATGATCACCGTTTTAGTGATGAAGGCAGACGGCACCACTTCGACTCTTATCTTAACAGCAAAAAACAGGAGTTTCTCAACAGAAGGCAGCATTATAAAGAACTGCAGGGTCCGTTCCGCAATACCAGCTATTGGGTAACCCCGGACAAAAAATGATTATATGACAGGGTGGATTAAAATGGCAAATGCTGATTACGGGACCGATCACATCACAAATAATTCAAAAGCTATTTATGTTTATGATGAAAAATTAGGGTGGATTAATGTAACTATGTTTTTAGACAATCTAAAAAAGGTCATGAATATGCACAAAAGAAGCATTAAAAAAGATATTAATTTAATCCGCCTTTATTATTCCTCTTGTTAGCGGATTCGGCACAGATGTCCAAAATAAGGGGGCGCTTACTTGAAACTGATCGAAGAATTAGAGGAAAGCTCTGTACCATTTGCTGACATGGAAGAACTATCACTAAATCCTTTTGCCAATCTAATCGGTATCAAAATCGATAAACTGGCAAATAATTACTGCCGGCTTAGTTTAGTATTAGATGAAAAATGCTCAAATTATTATGGTGGCGTACACGGTGGGGTCCTGGCCACACTGGCTGATAATTGCATGGGTATGGCCTTGCGTGGCGCAGGCATTCAACCTATAACCGTAGAATTGACTGTCAATTACCTCAGGCAGCCCGATATAGATGACCTGCTGATGGCTGAAGGACTGATAATCCACCGGGGCAATACCATAGTCCTGGCCGAGTGCGCGATCAAATCCAGAGATCTCCAAATTGTGGCCAGGGGTAAGGGTGTTTTTTTAAATCGTGGACTTCGCGTGAACGGCAAAAAAAATAGCAGCGCATAGCCTTTAATTGAAATTCTCCAGAATTACAAGCAAATATAATATGATTACTTATTAATATAGGGAAAATGGTTGAAATTGTTGAGATTCAACCATTTTTTGCATTTATGTAATTTACTCTTAAGTTTTTTCAGACTGCTATTTTAGTTCAGACTGCCTAGGTACCAAAATGAACAAAAAACCGTTTTTATCGCTTTAAGAAAATTGAAAGATGTGATGTTTTAGACTATGTTTAGAAAATCTAATCATATCCAGTATATTTATAGGCAGTGCTTATAAATCCTATCGCAAACGCATATTTCTCTTTGTTCATTTACGGGTGGTAAGATAAAAACAAGGATATTGGTGGGAATGATATCTTCTACCTCACGTAGATAAATTATGGTGGTGGTAGCTTAAGACAACAAGTGCAAAGACAAAAAGGCAAAGACGCAGCATTTTGGCGAAATGCTCTTTTTAACTAACTAAGCCATGAATGAAAACGCTTTATTGAAATGCAGCGGTTGGAAACAACATCAGAAACGAATCGGTGACAAACCCTGGCAAAAAAATAGTCTGGTGAGAGAAAGAAGGATGTTGAAAACATGTTAATGACAGGGGTTCAGCAAACTACTGATATTAAATATAAGTACTGGTCTCCCGCGGAAGTTATGCCGCGTAAAGAGATAAAAAAACTTCAATTAGCCAGATTGCGTGAGCAAATAAATTATCTTTGGGAGAAAAGTCCATTTTATCGCGAGAAATGGGAGCAAAACGGTTTTTGTCCAGGTAAAATAAGGACTCTTGAAGATATAAGGCATATACCCCTTTTTAAGAAAGAAGAAATCAGATTGAGCCAGGAAAAAGATCCTCCCTATGGGATGATGAGTATACCCGGTCGCGGGCCATTTATTCGCATAGGTATGACATCAGGAACCACCGGCCAACCTGTTCTTATTCCCTTTACCGAGGAAGATTACTTTGGAGTTTTTTGCGAGGGTGCGGTCCGATGTGTTTGGGCGGCAGGTGTAAGGAAGGAAGATATTGTTCACGCTGCTTTTGGTTTTACACCTTTTTTGGGAATTGCCGCTGCTTATGACTGTTGTGAGCATTTAATCGGTTCGTTGGTGATTCCAGGCGGTGTCTGGAACAGCTTGATGCGGCTTACAATGATTAAGAAATTGGGTATAACGGTTTTAATGGGTACGCCAACATATCTTTTGCATTTAGCCCAAATTGCCGAGGAAAATGGTATTGATGCCCGGGCCCTGGGAGTAAAGAAAATCTTAACCGCTGGTTAACCCGGTTTAATGTCCATTCCAAATACCGGTTTGAGGTTGGAAGAAGCATGGGGGAGTAAAATATTTGATTATTGCGGAACTCAAGAAACACACTATATTGCTTGGACGTGTGAAGAAGGAGTTGGCCATATAAACGAAGATCTGGTTTATTGCGAGGTACTGGATCCGGAGACTGACGAACCGGTCCCGCCGGGACAATCAGGGAAATTAGTGATTACTGATTTAGTGGGGAAAACCCATCCCTGTATCAGGTTTGAAACTGGTGACATAGTTAGAGGTATAGATACAGGCACTACTTGCGCTTGCGGCAGGACACTAAGTGTTATGAAAGGATTTATGGGACGGGTAGGAGATATCATAAAAGTGCGGGGTGTGTGCATATCCGTCGCGGGAATTGAAAATGTGATACGGGGAATACCGGAATGCTCTGATAATTATGAGTATATAGTATCGAAAAATAAAACAGGGATGGATAAGATAACAGTTCGGGTAGAGCCGCAAAAAAATATTGATCCCGGGCTGTGGGATTATGTGCGTAACAGGGTGGCACAGACATTGCAGCTCTCCTTTATGATAAATATGGATGTGGAAATAGTGCCTCCTGGAACACTGCCGGTATATGAATTGAAAGCAAAACGCTTCCGCGACACCAGACCTCCGGTACCAGGCAGCAGTGGCGTTTCTTGCACGTCAGACAAAATATTATCCAAGGCGTAAGAAAATGGCCGGTATCATTATTGATATCGGCCATTTTTAAACAGGAAGAAGGTGTTCACAGTGAAATGGAAGATAAATATTTCTGAGGAAAACTGTACAGGATGCCGCATCTGCCAGATGATATGTTCATGGGCCAATGAAGGAGGGTTTTATCCTTCCCGTTCTCATATAACAATAGAAAACAGCGATAATGAAGCTCATTTTGGTATTAGATTTGACAATGGCTGTAAAAACTGCGGGCTGTGCGCCACCTACTGCACCAGCAAAGCCCTGGTAAAGGAGGCAGCGGGATGTTTAAGATAATTAAAATAGATTTGAAAGAAAAAAAGATAGATATTATAGACGCGGCGGACCTTCACCGGGATTTTATAGGAGGGCTGGGGGTAAATACTAAACTGCTGTTTGATCTTACGCCGCCAGGCGCAGATCCGCTAGGGCCGGAAAATAATTTAATTTTTGGCGCTGGCGCTCTTGTAGGAACCCTGCTGCCTACCGCCGCTCGCACTGAACTTACTGCCAAATCTCCACTCAGCAGCCGGTTCGGTACCAGTAACAGCGGCGGGCTTTGGGGAGCGGCCTTAAAATTTGCCGGTTACAGCCATATTGTTTTGACCGGGAAAAGCCCCACGCCGGTTTATGTAACCATAGATAATGAACAAATAAGAATAGAGGACGCGTCACACCTCTGGGGATTGAATACCTGTGATACTGTAAACCGTATAAAGCATGTTAAAGGAAGAGACTATCAAATTGCCAGCATTGGCCCGGCTGGAGAAAAACTCGTTCGTTTCGCCTCAGTGCAAAATAATCACCATGGAAGCTGGGGCAGGACCGGTATGGGCGCGGTGATGGGCAGTAAGAACGTTAAAGCCATTGCGGTTCGTGGAACAGGTGAAGTCCGGGTGGCCGACCGCCGCAGCTTTGCCAAAATAATGACAGAGGCATTTAATAAGGTTATAAGCCATGAATCCTTCGGCTACACTAACCGCTACGGCAGCATGGTGGTTGCCGACCCGTACAATAAGATAGGGGCGCTACCCGGACACAATTTTACCCGCGGGTATTTTGATGACTGGGTGGAAACCCGCGGCAGGGGATTTTTTGAAAGTAAATATAAAGAAAAGGACCTGGCCTGCTTTTCCTGCCCGATAGCTTGCACCCACTGGACAAATGTAAAAAGCGGTCAATATCAAGGATATGAAAACAAAGGACTGGAGGTAAGCTTCCTTTTTGAATTTGGCGCCAAGCTGGGGATTAAAGAGATGGCCGACATTTTGAAATGCGCTGAAGTATGCAATCTGTATGGCATGGACGTGATTTCAGCCTCCGGTGTAATCGCTTTTGCCATTGAAGCAAACCAGAACGGCCTGCTTGGCAAATCGGGCGCGGAAGTTCCCGTTAAATGGGGCGATTTTCCGGGTGTTATTAAACTTTTGGAGAATATCGGGCAAAGAAAAGGCATTGGAGACATGCTGGCTGAAGGCATCAGACTAGCATCTTCAAATATTCCCGGCAGCGCAAAATATGCGATGCATATTAAAGGGGTCGAAATGCCAGTTCGTGACCCCAGGGGAAAGTGGGATGTATGGATGCTGGGATACCTCACCAACACAAGGTGTGGTGATCACCTGCGCACCAGGTCGCCGGTTGATAATCTATTAGGCAAAGTGCGCAACTTTTTTGAAGAAGATATTGCTGTTTCAGAAGATACAGTCAATAAACTGGACATGCCGGAGTTATTAAAAAAAGAAATATTTGGAGATCCTTCTTTTAAAGTTGATATCCCCCAAATGGCCGTTTATTCTGAAGACCTGATCACAATAATCAACTCAGCGGGCCTTTGCATCAGGCCGCCCGTCCACAGAGCGCTGGGCCCCGGATTTTACGCGCGGGCGCTTGCGGCGGTGACCGGTCACCCTTATACGGAACAAGAAGTTATGAAAGCTGCCGCTGACATATGGCGCCTCCAGCATCAATTCAATGTGCGCGAAGGTGAAAAAATAGAAGAGTATGCTTTCCCGGACCGGTTTTACGAGGAAGCGCTGCCTGTTCAGTCAGGAACCAAATCACCATTACCACGTGAAATCATAACAGCAGTTCTGCAGAGTTACTTTAAAGCCCGGGAGATAGAATATCGCGAAGGAGAATGATAAGCCGGCTGGGGAAATGGATTTCTGGCGCAAAAGCAACAAGCGATAAGAAAAAATTTAATGGTGGACGCCTTCGGTGCATTATATTGGCGCATTAGCGCCTTTAAGCCGGGGCGTCTTGTTCTTTCCAGCACATTATTGGCAAATGCCGTATATATTACCTGCGTTTATGGAAACCAGAATACTTATAGGCAGAACTAATTAATGCAATCGTAAACGCATATTTCTCTTTGCGCATTTACGAGTGGTAAGATAAAAACGGAATAAAGGATGCGGAATACTGCATGCAGCAGGAGCTACCATATTTTTAAATACCATCGGAAGCGAGGTGAAGTTTTTCACAAGAAAACGGGATAACCTTGTGTTGTCTTATTTTTAGCGCAGGTTAGGACTTATCGTAGGTATTTCAATCGAGATTTGAATTTGAAGGGAGAAGAGACGATGTCGAAAGTAATCACCCCGGAACAGGTCGGCGCGTTGGTAAAAGACGGCGCAAGTGTATCATGGACCACAGCTGGTTTGTGCGGCTTTCCCGAAGAGCTGGCGATAGCAATTGAGAAGAGTTTTCTGGAAACCGGTCATCCCCGTGATCTTTGGAACATACACAGCTGCGGCTGCGGCGACTGGAAGACAAGAGGGATGAACCATGTTGGCCATGAAGGTATGGTCAGAAGGCATACTGCCGGACATATCGGAGAAGCCCCCATGCTGGGCAAACTGGTTCTTGATAATAAAGTCCAGTGCCACCTGTTTCCTCAGGGCGTCCTGGTTCATTTGTTCCGGCAGATGGCCGGCGGCAAACCGGGCGTGCTCACAAAAGTAGGACTGGGCACCTATGCTGACCCCCGCCGGGAGGGCGGCAAAATTAATGACATCACCCCGGATGATCTGGTAGAACGGGTTGATTTCCTGGGCGAAGAGTATCTGTACTTTAAGCCCCTCACATTGGATGTAGCGATGATTCGCGGCACCGTGTGCGATGAAGACGGCAATATGACTATGGATGAAGAGCCATTGTTCCTGGAAGCGCTTCACACGGCCATGTCGGCAAAAAGAAACGGCGGCATTGTTATTGCCCAGGTTAAGTATGTGGCCAAAGCCAAAACACTTAATCCCAAGAATGTAAAAGTACCGGGCGTTTTGGTAGACTACATCGTTGTCGCCAAACCGGAAAACCACCTGCAGACAAGAGTCACCCTGAACGAGCCGGCATTTGACGGACGCATCAGAAAGCCTCTGGCAAGGTTAGCCCCCATGGAGCTTGACGAGCGCAAGGTTGTAGGCCGCAGGGCGGCAATGGAGCTGAAAAACGGCGCATGCGTCAACATGGGCATCGGCATGGCTGACGCAGTTGCCGCTGTGGCTGCGGAAGAAGGCGTAAGCGACGACCTGTTAATGACCATCGAGTTAGGCGCCTTTGGCGGCGTACCAGCCAAAGGTATGGACTTCCCGGCTGCTCTTAACCCGGATTGCCTCGTAGACCACGCCAATATGTTTGACTTTTATGACGGCGGCGGGCTGGACATCTGCTTCCTGGGAATGGCCCAGTGTGATGTCGAGGGCAACATCAACGTCAGCAAGTTCGGGCCCAAGGTAGTGGGACCGGGCGGATTCGTAAATATTTCATCATCCGCCAAGAAGGCCGTTTTCTGCGGCTCCTTAACCGCGGGCGGAGCGGAATATGAGGTAGCAGACGGCACCATCAAAGTTCTGAATGAGGGCAGGGTCCAGAAATTTGTCAAGGCCAATGAACATGTCACTTTCAGCGGTGTGTATTCCGCTAAAAGAGGACAAGAGGTGGTCTATGTTACCGAGCGCGCCGTGTTCAAGCTGATCGACGGCAAGGTAACCCTGGTTGAAATCGCGCCTGGTATGGACGTGGAAAAAGACGTTATTGCCCATATGGAATTCAGGCCGGAGATTTCCCCCGATTTGAAAGAAATGCCCAGGGAAATATTCGAGCCGGAGTGGGGCAAACTCAAAGGGATATTGGCTGATAAATAATAAAACTAACCGTTTGCGAGCAGTACATTCCAAGCCGCCGACGTGAGAAGTGAAGAATGGGGCGCGCAAGCGCCCCAGGATGTATGCCGGCAGTGGGTGAGGTGGTTGCAAGGAAAGTATACGGCGGTAGGGGGAGTCATCTTGACTCTAAGTAAAAGCTCTTATATTTAGCTGTTTTCCAAAATCTGAGAGGAGGAAAATAATTCATGACTACAGCAACCGGTTCAAAATTAAAAGTCACTGATATGTTGTTTTTAGTGATGCTCGCTTTCGCCCTTTATGTCGGGCTGGCCAAGCCCTGGGTACCGGCGTTGTCAGCGCAGGCACACCTGGTGCTTTTAGCCCTGGTTATTACCATTGGGCTGTGGATATTTAAGCCGTTGAACATGCCCAACTCTGTTTCAGGGTTTTTCTTCTTGATGTTTACACTGGCTATAAAAGTTCCCGCGGCCAATGTTTTTTCCGGGTTTACCAGCAGCGCCCTGTGGACACTGATCCCGGCCCTTTTCTTCGGCTTCGTGCTGATTAAAACAGGGCTGGGCAAAAGGATTGGCTTCCTGGTTATGAAGATGTTCAACCCGTCTTATCCCATGCTTATCCTGGCGTTTGTAATCATCGGGTTGGCTCTGTCGGCTCTTACACCTTCCATTACTGTGCGCTGCGTCATCATTGTACCTATCGCAGTCAGTGTAATTGAAGCCTGCAAGCTGGAGTTGAAGTCCAAGGGCAGCGCACTGCTGTTGTTATCCGCCTGGGCTATGGCTGTTATACCGGGAACAGGCTGGCTTACCGGCTCACTGCACGGCCCGATTATTATGGGTATGTTTGGGGCGGTTCCGGAATTGAAAGGCGTGCTAACCTTCGATTCTTACCTGCAAGTTATGCTACTCCCCGCTTTAGTACTGACCCTGCTGCTTATTGTAGGCGGCTATTTTGCTCTGAAGCCGAAAGAGCCGATAACCCTGAAAAAAGAATATTTCCAAGAAGAATACACAAAACTTGGCGCATGGAGCAAGGATCAGACTCTCAGCGCGATAGTCCTTACAATCTGCTTCCTGATGTTCTTCACCAACAAGATCCACGGTATTCCTGACGGAGCAACGGTGTTGGGAGGAATGTTCCTGCTGACAGTATTCGGCGTCATTAAAGGTGCGGAATTCGGCACGGGCATCAGCTGGGATTTAATCATGTTCATTGGTGTGGCCATGAGCATTGGCGGCGTATTTGGTGTCACCGGCGTATCCAAGTGGCTGGTTGGCGTGTTAGTGCCGGTAATAGCTCCCTTAACGGCTAGCCCCTGGGTGTTCTGTTACTCCATCATATTACTGTTCTTTGTTTTGAGGTTCTTTGACGTGGCGGTATTTATCCCCACCATGGCCATTCTTATACCGGTTCTCCCTCAAATATCGAGTGAATTCGGTATTAATCCTATGGTCTGGGTTCCCCTCTTCATCATGGCGGCAAACTGCTTCTTCCTGACTTACACAAACATGTTTGCCATGGTAGCTGAGTCTATTGCCAAAGAAAGGTCCTGGACATCGGGGCAGAGCACTACGTACGGTCTTGTTTACGGTGTAGCCGTTCTGATTACCCTGGCGATCTCGATTCCGTACTGGACTTCTATTGGTATGTTCAGATAGGTAATAGTGTAACTAGTCATTAAAGAGGGGCGACTTAATAGTCCTCCTCAGACGCAGAAGAAAACCGCTTTTATGCCTCAAGGCATGAAAGCGGTTTTTTTCTGCGCTTGGGTATCAAGTCAGGGAATTAAATAAACAAGCAAGGCGAACATTTAAGAGCCTTGCTTGATAGAGTAGTTTCTTCTTCAATTTATTTAGGTGGGGCCAGCCAAAAATTATCTGCTGTATAAGAGACGGACGTCACGACTGTTGAGAGAGTTAGCAGAAGTAATTTTGGCTCTTTCGATGGATCTTTGTGTTTCAAGCCACTGTGTAGTAAACTTTAAAAACATCTTAAGTGGCGGGGATATATCATCACTATTTCGTGTAGCCAGAGAAATCCTTCTGGGTATGGTGGGTGTGAGTCCAATAACCTTCATACTAGGATCTTTCTCCGCCAAAGCCACTTTGTTGGATAGCACCGTAATGCCAATTTCCTCGCGCACAAAACTCAGCATTGTTTTAACTATAGCGCAACTTAGGACTACCTTGGGCTCAAAGCCTGCTTCATGACAGGCATTGCGGAAATCATAATAATGTCCTGAAGTGGTAGGGGTCAGAATAAACTTTTCATTTTTCAATTCCTTTATGTCCACGGAAACCCTGTGAGCTAAAGGATGGCGGTTACTGACCACAACTACCATCCTGTCGTGTATAAGGGGGTAAAACTGGAATTGTGGATATGGTTTGGTGATCTGAGTAAATGCCGCGTCAATTTTTGAGGAATGCAGCATGGATAAAAGTTCTTCGCACTGTTCCTCTACGATGTTCATTTTAATGCCTGGAAAGTTATCTTGAAAAGATTTTATCAGGTTAGGCAGGTTATAATTTCCTATTACCGCGATAGTTCCAATTGTAAGATCGCCTTTTACAATAGACACGTACTCCTCGATGCTGCGGCGTGCTTCATTTACTTCTGACATTATACGCTGGGCATGCGCGATAAACTCTGTACCTGCCGGGGTGAGCTGGACTGACCGGGTTGTTCTCACGAATAAACTGGTGCCCAATTCGCTTTCCAGCTTGTTGATCTGCTGGGAAAGAGAGGACTGAGATATTTTAATCTCTTCTGCGGCACGTGTGAAATTGTTGAATTTTGCTACAGCCAATACATATTCCAGCTGATGCATTTCCATAAACTACCCCTCCTTAAGTCTGTGTGGATTCTCTCTCAGAAACAGACAATAAAGGAACCATTAATGTTTTTAAGTAAATCAATGTTAAATGTCAGAATATTTTATAATTTTTACTTCTCAATATTATAACGTGAAATAATTAATAAGTAAATGCTTTTAATGGAACATGCGGAATTGCATTTAAACGTATTGTTTTATTGCGTAAGTAATGGAATTTCGGGCCTGAAGGATAAAAGGAACGCATTTTATTTGTTTTATATTACCATCCTTAAGGAGTGTAATATAAATATCTATTTACGATAGCATTAATAAGTTTTGCCTATATATTGGCCGGTATATAGCATAATTATTCCAAAAAATTCTGAAACACCCCAGCTTTTTATTTCCACAAGCTCTTAGAAAAAATTATAGCCAGCAGATCTTTAATCGCGTTGAGTATTTATCTATTTTTGCAAGAGAGAAAAAAGGCTTCGGTAGAGCCTTTTTTTACTGCCTGGAGTGGATCAATTCAAAGAAGGAATGACCATGACTATATATTTAAAATAATTATATCCGGCATATTCATAGGCAGAACTAATTAATCCAATCGTAAACACATATTTCACTTTAAACATTTACGGGTGTTAAGATAAAGCCAGAAAAAAGATTCGGAATATAACGATGCAGCAAGAATTGTTATATCTACAAATTGGCGATTGATCAAAATAGCTAGTATGAATCAAAAAAAATACATTTTCTAACGAATAATGAGGATGTTGTAATTTTATGAGGAGGGTGATGCAGAAAACAATAATAGCGGCTGAAGTGTTGTAGTATGCAGTAGACTATTAATTTTAAGGAAAGAGGAGGAGAAAACGTGTATCTACCAGATTTTGAGTATTACGCGCCGGATAGTATTGCTGAGGCCTGCCAACTGCTGTCGCAATTTGGTCCCCGGGCTAAAGTAATCGCCGGTGGAAGTGACCTTGTCATCAAAATGAAAAAAGATTTATTGGCGCCGGAAGTTCTTGTTTCAGTTAAGAATTTGGATCAAATGAAAAAAATTGAATACGCAGCTGGTAAAGGTGTTATTGTTGGCGCCAGAGCTACCCATAACGATTTGTATAAGTCGAAAGTATTGGCTGAAAAATTTGCGTCAGTATCGAACGCAGCTGGGCAAATGGCTGATAACCAGGTGCGCAATATCGGCACACTAGGCGGTAATATCAGTAATGCCGTTCCTTCCGCTGACCTGCCGCCGATTTTTATCGCTCTTAACGCAACCGTTAAGCTTACGGGTGTGAAAGGTGAGCGTACTATGGCTCTGGAAGATCTGTTTGCAGGCCCCGGCAAGATTGTCGCAACCCAAGACGAACTTATCACCGAAGTGGTCATCCCTGACCAGAAAATGACAGGCAGCAACTACATTAAATTCGGGCTGCGCAAGTCGGGCGCATTAGCCGTGGTAGGCGTAGCCGTTGCAGTTCAGATAGAAAATAATGTTATCAAGGATGCGCGCGTAGCTCTGGGGGCGGTTGCCGCCACACCTATGCGGGCAAAGAAAACCGAAGAATTCCTGAAAGGGAAAACAGTAAGTGATGAAGTGTTAGCAGAAGCCGGGATAATCGCCTCTGGAGAATGCAAGCCCATCTCCGACATAAGGGCATCGGCGGAATACCGCACTGACCTGGTGCGCATCTTTACCAAGCGGGCATTGCGTAAAGCTATCGACGAAGGACATGTATAAGAAACAAGAAAGGAGATGTGGAAATGGCGAACTTCACTGTTGATAAAGATGGAATTAAGCGTTATTTGGTCAGCGTGAAAATTAACGGTAGTGAATATACAAGGGTGGTTAAGGCCAACACCCTGCTGGTAAATTTTTTACGTGAAGACCTTGGCCTTATAGGTACTAAAAAGGGGTGCGAACTGGGTGACTGCGGCTGCTGCACCGTAATGCTGGATGGAAAGCCGGTCAACTCCTGCCTGGTCCTGGCTCTTGATGTGGACGGGCATGAAGTCACAACCATCGAAGGTATTCAGCACGGAGATGAATTAGACATCGTCCAAGAAAAATTTATTGAACACGCGGCATATCAATGCGGCTTTTGTACTTCCGGTATGGTCGTTTCTTCCAGAGCATTGCTTAATGAAAATCCCAGCCCAACCGAACATGAGGTGCGTGAGGCTATAGCAGGCAACCTGTGCCGTTGTACAGGCTACGTTAATATCGTCGAGGCTGTTTTAGACGCGGCTGAAAAGAAATAAGGAAAGGATGAGGGTGATGAGCGTAGTGAAACAAGATTATTCTGTTGTAGGAAAAAGCGTTACAAGAAACGACGCGC
Organism: uncultured Pelotomaculum sp.; assembly: GCA_964543575.1. GTDB lineage: Bacteria > Bacillota > Desulfotomaculia > Desulfotomaculales > Pelotomaculaceae > Pelotomaculum_B. Next base: position 2,336 of record CAZIYV010000002.1, on the reverse strand, counting down.
AGCAAAAAACAACCGGGCGTGCTCAATACACAGCCGACCTTAAATTCCCAAACATGCTGTACGGAAAGCTTATTCGCAGCACAATAGCTCACGGGCGCATTATAAATATTGACACTTCCGAAGCGGAAAAACTAAACGGTGTAAAAGCCATTATTACAGCCAAAGACGTTCCCTCAATGAAATGGGGGCTGAGCCCCGCACGCTTTGACGAAAACATTTTTGCTATTGACAAAGTCTTGTATATTGGCGATAAAATAGGAGCTGTGTGCGCGGTTGACGAAGAAACCGTTTATAAAGCACTCAAGCTGATCAAGGTAGAATATGAAGAGCTGCCGGCGGTAATTACTGTCGAGGAATCGAAAAAAGAAGGCGCGCCGCAAATCTTTGAAGAGTACCCTGGCAACGTCAACACCGAGATTCACCACCAGTTCGGTGATTGTGATGAAGCCTTAAAAGATGCGTACTACGTCCGCACTGACCGCATGCAAGGGCAGCGCACCTACCATGCTTTCATTGAAAACCACTGCTCGATCGGCATGTGGGATGGAGATAAAGCAACCCTTTATAGCTCCTGCCAGTCAGTCCACTACCTGCAATATCACATAGCCCGGGTGCTGGGCATGAAGATGGGTGACTTGCGCGTGCTGAAGACCCATGTGGGCGCAGGTTTCGGAGGAAAATTAGATCCCACCGGACTGGACTTCTCCGCAGTAATCCTGTCCAAAATGCTAGGTCAGCCAGTTAAAATGTCTTATGACCATGAAGAAACCTTCTTAAATGGCCATGGCCGTCACGCCATAGGTATGGAGCTTACTACCGGCGTAGACAAGAACGGGAAAATATTAGCCCACAAATTCACCGCTGTCCTGGACGGCGGCGCTTACACAGGTTTGGGCATAGCCTCAACATACTATGCCGGTTCCCTGCTGGGCGTACTGTACAATATTGAAAATTACCAGTTTGACGCCTACCGGTACGTAACCAACCTGCCGCCCTGCGGCGCTCAAAGAGGGCACGGGCAGCCGCAGCCACGGTATGCCTTTGAACACCACCTTGATCTTATTGGCGAAGCAATCGGAGTTGACCCGATCGACATGCGTCTGGTTAATGCCCGTCAGAACAACACCGTAACTACGGCGGGATACGAAGGGAAGTCGTATCACTTGGGGAAAGCAAATGAAATGGCGCGGGACGCTTCCGGCTGGAAAGAAAAGAAAGGCAAGCTTGGCGTGGGCCGGGGCATCGGCGTCGGCAACGGCGGCTTTGTAACAGGCGCTGGTTTTTGCCAGTACCGGACCGACCTGCCGCACTCGATAGGCATGATCAAAGTCTATGATGATGGGACCCGGGCGTTTGTATATTCGCAGGCGGTAGATATCGGCCAGGGCAGCGACACTGTGCTTCTCCAGATGGCTGCAGAGGCGATGGGTATCCCCTACGAAAAATGCCAGATGTATGCGGGCGACACCGACCTGACTACCCTTGACTTTGGCGCTTACGCCAGCAGGCAGACTCTGATGGCCGGCTGGGCTGTTAAGAGAGCAGGGGAAGAAGTCAAACAGAAAATTCTCGAGCAGGCAGTTGAGATGTTAAGACCCAGAGTTAAGGAAGGTTGGGCTTATCTCGGGCGCGAGTTAAGACCGGAAGATTTGGATTGCAAGGAAGGCATCGTATTTGTGAAGCAGGAACCAAATCTAACCTTAACGTTTGAAGAAGTTGCCCGCAAATACTTTGTGACCAAGGGCGTGCTGATCGGGCGCGGCTTATACCACCCCGGCAAACTGGGCGGCAACCACAAAGGTGCAGCGGTAGGCACGTCTCCGGCTTACAGCAGCGCGACCCAGATTGCTGAAGTGAAAGTTGACATGGAAACCGGTCAAATAGAATGTGTCGATACCTGGGACGTACACGACAGCGGCACAATTATCAACCCGAAGCTGTTCCACGGCCAGGTCCACGGCGCCTTTTACATGGGCATCGGTGAGACCATCTGGGAAGAAGTTAAGTTTGACAATAAAGGTAAACTTTTAAACGGAAACTTCAGTGAATACCGTTTGCCGACAGCGCTGGATATGCCGCCAGTTTTATCCCTAACTGTAGAAGATAGCTTCGAGCCCAACGGGCCTTACGGCCTGAAGGAAGTTGGGGAAGGTGCCACCACCCCTACCATGGGTGCTGTTGCCAACGCTATTTACGACGCCATGGGAGTCAGCATGACAGAACTGCCGATTACCTATGAAAAGGTTTGGCGGGAACTTAGAGATAAGAAAAACGGCAATAAGTAAAGCAAGCTACTGACATAAGGTTCACACAAGATAGGAGGGGGACGGACAGTA
>CAZIYV010000001.1:0-68628 GCA_964543575.1 uncultured Pelotomaculum sp. | reverse complement strand
TGGCTCCAGCCCCGGCAGCTTTTTTATTTAGCTCCAGTAATTTATCAAGATTCTTCTCCTTCTCTCCCCAGTGCACCGCAGCATGAACCAGCGCTACCTTTAACCCTTCGTCAAATACGTCCTGTCCATGTTCTCTTTGCACACAACCCGCCCTCTCCGGTTTTTCTTGTCTTTGTACTTCATTGTACATTAAGTTGCATTTTATCGGGAGTCTTTTGGGCAACTCAATTTGACGAGCAGTTTTCCGGATTCGCCGCATTAATACCTTGCACAACTTTAAATATGGAAGTAAAACTGGTGTTGTTCAAGAAACAGCAGTCCTTATTTAAACGTTTACATATCTTTTTCACGCTATGACAGGCTCCATGACTGTTGCAATCCGTAAAACAGAGGACCATGTCCACATTCTGAATCAGGCTCTTTAGCTTATTCTCCCCGCTATTCAGATAACCGTCATGATAAGCAAAATCATGTCCTAACCCTTCCACCACTTCCTGACAAAGTGAATTTAAACGACTTAACCCTCCCACTATCAGAATCCGCCGCCTGCACTGACTAGCCTCACTGGTAGTCTTCAGACAAACCGGGGGCACATTGGACAACTCCTTCAACATGCGCTGAAACTCCTCATACAGCTGCTGGCTTATCCTTCGTTGATGAGCCAACTCACTGGCAAGGCTATCTTTCTCGGGAAAGATCCTCAATAAGCCCCTGCTTCTTTGCTTGTATTCCAGTCCATAGCCAAAAACAAAAGAACAATAAGCGTTTTTTTACCGTAACTGAGCATTTTACTCCTCCTTGGCTGTATCCGAACTTACTCCAAGGACGCAGAAGCGTTATTTTCATTTGCAGAATCAACACCTATTACACCCTGCGGGGAATAATACTCTTCGCTAAACCTTACAACAGCAGTGGCTGCATTGATTCTTGCCTCATCATAGATTCTAAAAAGCAGTTCAGCCCGCTTCCGGTTCCGGTATACCTTCCAGTACCTGGACAATAAATAATGTTTTCCCTTGTTTTCCATGAAGCCTTCCACATCCTCAACCGGAATTCCCAAAAATATGCCCACTTCATGTGTGCAGGTAGAGGTAAACCTCCTTTTCAGCAGCTGCAGCTTCTGTTCCAGGGTAACGTCATTCTGATAGCCCAAGCTGTTTAAATATTCCTGGTTGCGCCTATTGGCCAGGTACTTTTCAAGCATTTTCCTCCTGTAAAAAAGCACTGTCGAGCTTTCCGCTCCGTCTCTAAGCTCAAAATAATCCAGGTTTAACTCCCGGCATAACTCCTGTTTGTAGCAATGCCACAGAGTGAATAGGTTTTTTCTCCGCACGGAAAAATTGAGCAGGGAGGATGGCTTCTTTCCTTTAATAGTGGGAGCAGCGCCAAAGGAGATGGTGGCCGCGAGATAATCTCTCCCCTGCAGCCTGTTCAGGCACTCCAAGTACTTAAATTTAAGCGCTGTATCCAAGTCGTGATCCCCCTTAAATACTATTTCACTTATATGATGCCAGCTTTTGTCCAAGCCCTATACATCTGGCCAATCCCTCTTCATCAGGGGTGTTATGTATGATCATGCCTCTGTCAACAAGTAATGCTCCTTTTCCCTTCATTCTTTCCTCCCAGTCGCGCATCCACTGTCCATCCCCCCAATCGTAGGAACCGAATAAGACAACCGGCTTGCCGGCAATATCTTCTTCTCCGAGAGATTCAACAAAAGGTTCCATCTCTGCCTCTATGAATTATAAACACCCAACTTTACCTGAAATACAAATCACCTGTTCTGCCGGAACAGGACAAATACTCCTTGGGCAATTGCAAATGATACAGCGAACGGGTCAGCAATCACCTCCCTGTGAGAAACCGGCGTATCCGGTGATGATATTTTTAAGCATGGTCTTAATAAGCCAATAAGTGAGGCGTCTGGCGCTCCCTGGCGCCATGATAAATATCTTCATGTCCGTCTTAATAGCGGACTTGCTTTAAAAAAGCTACCCATCCATCCCCGAACAGGTAGAAATTAAAAGTAAGAAGGAGCTAACATGAAAAACCCGGCTTCCTCCGTTAAGAAGCCGGGTTTTACAAAGGTAAAAACTTTTGAATAAACACAATTACAGCCCTGGCCTTTCTACGGAAGGCGGTACTCGAAATGACCAGGCAGGTCTCCTGACTTGTGGCTCACAGCGTATCTCCCGCCTTCCCGGGTATTTTTTAACCCAGTGGCATTTTTAGGAGACGCTCCCCACTTACAGTGGCCAGACCGTCCGGGATTTGCACCCGGTTCCCTTTTCACCCCCGGCACAGCCGGGGTAACCTGGACAATTTATTCAGTTACACAAATTCAAACACTCTTTGGTCAATATGTCAATTATTTTCTTCTTAAATAACAGAGATCATGCACAAAAAGCGATACCATATCCATTTATCGCTCAATGCCGTCACGGGCAGGCACATCCTTTTCATAGTAATGCTTTATTTCCACCATCTCCGTTACCAGGTCCGCCGCGTCTATGACCTCCTGCGGAGCATACCTGCCGGTGAATATTATTTCAACACCGTCCGGCTTGGACCTTATCACCTCCAGCATCTCTTCAGTTGTAATAAGATTAAAGAAATGGGCCGTGTTGATTTCATCAAAAACAATAATGTCGTACTCCCCGGAAAGCATCGCTTTTTTGAGTTTTGCCAGGCCTTCTCTAGCCATCTGTACGTCCTCTGCCTGCGGCGGATTTTGCACGTGAATAAACGTGTCCTTGCCGTACTGCTCAATGGTGATATAGGGCTGGCACATTTCAGCCGATTTCAGCTCGGAGTATTTCTGTCCTTTCATAAACTGGCCCACATATGTTTTCAAACCCCGCCCCATGGCCCGGAAAGCCAGGCCCAAGGCAGCCGTGGTTTTACCCTTGCAGTTGCCGGTATACACCTGAACCCATCCTTTTTTTATAAGCTCCTTGTTCAATTAATTACCCCCTCTACTGATTTTCTGGCCTCTATATACTCTGCGTTCATTGAAATTATTATTAAGAAGCCCCGCCTTTCCCGTTTAAAGACTTCCGGAAAACCAGCAGGACTCCGGCGAACACAATCACAGCAGCGCCGGCCGACCATAAAAAGCCATTCTGCTTGCTGTCTGATTTTAATTTTAACATTATTATTTCGCTGGCGGCACTTTTTCCCATGCCTTTTTTCCCCGCCACAACAAAGCCGCCGCCCCGGACCTGCGCAGCGGCGTAAGCGCTGTTGGAGCCGGCGCCATCCACCGTTTTCTCCCAGCCCGGGCTGCCTTCCTGATCAGTTTTAACCACGTAAAGGTCGTAGCCGCCAGCGGACTCTCTCTTGCCCGTCAAGACATAGCCGTCTCCCGCCAGGCAGGCGCCGTAGAACGAACTGCCTTTCCCGCTACCGTACGTATTTTCCCAGAGTTCATTGCCATCAGTGTCGACTTTCAGTAGGTAAGCCGCAAATACGCCACCCTGGTCACCGGCAATTTCCTTCTCCCCGGCAATTACATACCCGTTATCAACTGCTTCCAACAGGGACCAGCCGTATTCCGAACCGCTGCCGCCGTATGTCTTCTGCCAGGCCATATTTCCATCGCTGTCCGTCTTCAGGAGATACACATCAGGATTGCCCGTGCCATAAGACTCCGCGTTCCCTGCGATGAGGTACCCCCCGTCGTCAAGCTGCAGCACGGCGTAGCCACAGTCGGAACCGGCCCCGCCGTATGTTTTTTCCCAGATCTCGTTGCCGGAAGCGTCCAGTTTAATCAAGTAGACATCATATATCCCGGCGCCGAAGGACTCCGTCCCTCCAGCAATGATAAAGCCACCGTCTTTTGTCTGCTGGACGGACCAGGCATAGTCACAGCGCACCCCGCCGAATGTTTTTTCCCACAGCAGCCCGCCCTTCCCGTCCGTGCGCACCACGTACACATCATGGTCATACGCGTCCCTGGACTTCGTTTCGCCAACAATAATGAAACCGCCGCCGCTGACCTCCCTGACACAGTGGCTGTCACTGTAACCATTGCCCCTGTGAGTGTTGAACCATAACCTGCTACCGCCGCCGTCGTACTTAGCGAGGAAAACGTCGGAGCCGGCCCCGCCTGACTCAATCCAGCCGGTCAAAATAAGGCCCCCGTCCTTTGTCTGCTCCACAAAGTGACCCTCCCCCTCTTCAAAGGTGTAGGACCACTCCACCTCGGGCGGCGTAACCGCAGCCGCCTCCCCGGTAATAAGCGCTCCCGGCGTAGCGGCGCAGAAGAGCAGCGAGATAAATATTAACAGCAGGCCCTTTTTCATCTTCAAATAAACTAAACCCCCTTATAAATTATCCAGGTAGCGGACATCCATCTTTTTATGGAAGTACCGCAGTATTTTAACCGACTGGCTGCCCAGGGCGGCGCAAAAGAACAGGTTGCCGACAGCGCGCAGGGAATCAAAGCTGAAGCCCGCCAGCCAGAGTAGAAAATAAGACTTAAACGTCAACGGGCTGAGAAAGACGCTCCACTGCCAGATGTCCATAACGGCGCCGTAAAGGTAGCCCCAGAAAAAGCACAGCGCGATCATGGTTTTATTACCCGCCCCGGGAAACAGAACCCTGACCGCCGCGCCGGAAATGCCCACCAGCCCCCAGCAGATCATCTGCCAGGGGGTCCAAGGGCCCTGGCCGATAAAGAAGTTGGAAATCAAAGGCGTCATCGCCCCCACAAAGAAGCCGGTCCGCGCGCCAAAGACAAACCCCGTCACCTGGACCAGGAACATGGTAGGCTGCAGAAAGAGTAGCGCAACGCCGGTCACCGCCCTGCCCGCAGCGCACAATGCGGCCAGCATGGCAATGAGCGATACCTGCCGCGCGTTAAGTCCTGCCTTTTTCTCCATGCCGAGCATGAGCAGGGCGACGGCGAAAATGCCGCCCATTGTTATGTAAAGTCCCCAGTTGCTACCCATCACATTTTCACTCCTGTGCTATCAAGTCGTTCCGCCCCGCTGCCGGCAAGGGGTAGATCCTCTCTTTCGCCTCGGCAAAAGTGAGCACCCCGTCACAGATGCCCCGGCACATCTTGCCCATCTGGGGAGAATAAAACACTGATTTGCCCAGCACATCATGCTTTTCCCCGTCGCTGACAATCCTACCCGCAAACATCATCACCGCCCGGGCAGCGTACTCGGCGGCAAACTCCACGTCGTGGGTCACCACGATCACCGTGCAGCCTCTTTCCGCCTCCTGCTGCAGCAGTCTGCCCAGTTCCGCCTTCAGGCGGAAATCAATCCCCCTGGTCGGCTCGTCCAGGATGATCAGCTTGGGCCCGGTGACCAGTACCGAGGCTAAAGCAACCCGCTGCCTCTCACCGCTACTGAGGTCCCGCGGATTGGTCTTGCGATACTGTGACAGATGAAATTTTTCCAGCATCTCATCGACAATATATAAATTTTTTAAGCCGAAATTCTTCAGAGTGAATAGAAGCTCGTCCTCCACGGTGTCCTGAAAAAGATAGTCATTGGGGTTCTGGGACAGGTACGCGGTATGCCTCCTGATCTCCTTGAACCCGTTCCTGCTCATGTCTCTCCCCAGCACCTCGACACTGCCCCGGTCCGGTTTGAGCATGCCGGTTAACTGCCTGAGCATTGTCGACTTACCCGCGCCGTTTTCGCCCAGGACAGCTACAAATTCCCCTTCCTTAATATCTATGCTGACGTCCTTTAAAACCTCCTGCCCGCCCGGGTAGGTAAACCACAGGTTTTTCAGGGTGACAGCGCTACTACATACCGCCTGGTCGGCGCCGCGGATACCACTTAGGTGTAAGCCGGGCTGCCTATCCAGTGCAGGCTTAATATCTTTTAGACAGGACCGCAGCAGTTTCCTGCCCTCCTTGACCGTCAGTGGCACCGACGGGACGTCCAGACCGGCAAAAAACCTGGCCACCGGCGGCACGAAAGGCGTGCATCCTTTAATAGTTTTACGGGCCACCTCCCGGGCAGTCCCGTCACAGGTAATTCTGCCTTTTTCCATTAGCAGGACCCGGTCCGCCAGGTGGTAGCACCGCTCCAGCCGCTGCTCGATCATGATCACCGTAAAACCCATTTCCTCGTTAAGCCGCTTAACCAGGTTGAGGATCTCTTCCGCCGAGACGGGATCCAGCTGCGAAGTTGGCTCATCAAGGACCAGCACGTGCGGCTGCATGGCCAGGACGGAGGCCAGCGCCAGCTTCTGCTTCTGGCCGCCGGACAGGTTGGCCGTAAAGGCATCCCTGATCTGCTCCAGGTTCGTGAAGCAGATCACCTCGGCCACCCGGCGCAGCATCTCTTCATTATCCAACCCCAGGTTCTCCAGGCCAAAGGCAATTTCCGCCTCGACATGGGTCTGCACGATCTGCTTTTCCGGGTCCTGGAAGACCATGCCCACTTCCCTGGCCAGCTTTCTGCGGTCCATCGCCCTGAAGTCCCGCCCTCTAAAAAGCACCCTGCCGCCGATCCGGCCGCCGTAAAAATCGGGGATCAACCCCGCCAGCGCCCTGGCCAGCGAGGACTTACCCGAGCCGGAGCCGCCCGCCACCAGGACGAACTCACCATCGCCAATTTCCAGGCTGATATCGTCCAGCGCGGCTTTTTCAGTTTCAGAATAAAAATAGGTTAGATTTTCGACTTCAAAAAGCGGCAATTCTTCCACCCCTCACTCAAAATAAGCGGCACAGACAGGTAAAAAAGCACAGCAGCCAGGGCAACGAGAGTCGATCTGCCTTTGATCAGGACGTCGGCCGCCGGGTAAAAGGCGTACTGGCCGCACCCGTATTGCAGGCCCCAGATCGCGGCTAACAGAGCCAGCAGGCTGCCGCCGGCGCTGAGGTAATCCCTGGGTCGCAGCAGGCTCCGGCTGTAAACCGAGCGCCTGCCGCTGCCATAAGCCCTGGCCTGCATAGATTCGGCTATCTCCATGGAATCCTCCAGAGAGGACAGCAGCATGACATTGTAAAGGCCTGAATACTTCTTCGCCCTTTGCCACAAATTACCCTCGTCGAAATCGACGCCGCGGAACTGCAGCACTTCCCTGATCCGCTTCAGGTCCCTGACCATCGTGGGAAACATCCGCGTGGCCAGGGCGATCATCAGCACCGATTTGCCGGCTGCTTTTGAAAAGAGGTTCAGCACATTATCCGGATTGACCATCAGGTTGTAAAGACAGAAGATGCTCATGATCACCAGCAGCCTGAGGCCGGAGACAGCCCCAAAATAAATGGCTTCCATTGATATGTCCAGCCGGCCCAGAAAAGGCAAAACAGGTCCGTGCCAGATAATTGTGGATCCGGCCCTGATCACCAGCGGGTTGATAACCATGACCATAAGCATCAAAAAGACACCCGCTTTTAAAAAACCCTCCCAGGCTTCCATGCCGTCCACTCCTTTAATTAAGAGGGCCAGCAGGAGCAGCAGAGACAGGAGGTAAAGGGGATTGTCGTAAAGCAGGCTGAGCACAAGGAGTACAAAAAGGTATACCAGGACCGCAGCCGGGTGGAAGCTCTGCAAAAATAGTCCTTTTCCCTGGTAGTATAGCTCGTCGAACAAATCTGCCGCCCCTTTGTTAATTATTTAGTCAGATCATCCCACAGCGGCTGTGGCTGTTCCATGCTGTTGCTGTACCACCAGATCACCCTGTCCCCCGCTTTCACCGGGTGCTTGTCGGCCATATGCATGGGGACATCACCGTTCACTGAATACATCCAGCCTGACACACCGCTGTTGGCCTGTCCGCTGATAGAGTAAACAAAATCGGGCCAGGTCGGGGACGTGGTATAAGAAACACCGCTGGCGTCAAGGGCGCCCAGAGCGGTAATTCCCCACTTATTGTCCTTTTTCACAAGGACCTGACCGGCATGGAAAAGCTGTTCGCCGTTTTTGCCCACTATGGCGATCCCCACCATGCAGCCGCTCTCAGGCGCCGACGCCGCAGGCGGCGGCGCCGACGCGGTATCTCCCGGAATCCGGGCAGTCGCCGCATCTTCCCGGGAAACGCTGTCCGGTGCGGCCGCCTGCTGCGCCGGCGTCGTCACGACCTGTTTTGTTTCAGCGGCAGGCTGTTCCTTGTCGGCTGCTCCGGCACTTACTCCGCTATTGGCGCCGGTACTCTCCACCTGTTTATTTTGCTGGTCGGAGCTAAATACCTTTTGCATGTAAAGGGCCGGCCCAATTACCACGCCCAGAATAACAAGAAAAGCAATAACATAAATGAGCTTGCGCTTCATAAAATCACCTCGTTGTCAGATACAGCATAACACAGGAGCAGGATCACACCCGCTCCCGTGTTAAAACTAGTTTACTCAATTGTTTCTTTCTGCATCACCCGGTACAGCACCACGGTCGCCTCCGCCCTGGTAGCGCTGCCGCGCGGCACAAACATACCGCTTTCCCGTCCGGCCATCAGCCCCTCCCTGACCGCCAGGGCCACTGGCGAACAGGCCCAGGGTGAAATATCCGCACTGTCGCTGAATCCTGCCAGCAGTTCAGCTGCACCGGTATCACCGACAGCCATATCTGCGCTATTCTTAGACATAAATCGTACTATCATAGCCGCCATCTGCTCGCGGGTGACCGGCTCACCTGGCATAAAGCTGTTTTCAGACGTTCCGTACACCAAGCCGGCGGTGGTCGCGGCGCCCACCGTGCCCTGGTACCAGGCGCCGGCCGGCACGTCGCTGAAGCGCGCAGCGGCAGCGGCATCGTCCATCAGGCCGGCCATGCGGGCCAGGATGGCGGAGAATTCAGCCCGTGTAATCCCGGCATCCGGCGCGAATTCACTGCTGCCTACACCAGCCACGTAACCTTTCGCTGCCATATACTCAATTTCCTCCTGCGCCCAGTGTCCAACGATATCATTGAAAGCAACCTTCTCCACAGGCTGGGGAACAGTTTCCAGCAGGGCATACTTGCTGAAGTGACTGACATTAAAGCCGATGGCAGCGCCGGCCGCGTCATATGTGCCGCCGGCTTTTTCCCACGCTTCACTATCCTCATTGTATAAATAAGCCATTAAACTGCCGGCGGCAGCCGCATCTTCCAGACCTGCCGGTACAGGCAGCAGTACAGTGCAGGTAGGGAACTCCTCAATTTCCTGCAGCGTGCCTTCTTCATTTACAACCTGGATGGTTAGTTCGTAAACATCGCCGGCCAGCTTCAACATGACAGCAGAGGGATTTGCCAGGCTTTGGACATCCTCGCTGCTTAATTTCTCGACTTTGAACTGTAAGAAAGCCGCATCCTCATCTTTCAGCTCCGGTACTTCCAGGCTTTCCGGCGACAGGATGATCTGCACACCCTGAATGGTAACAGCCAGCGGTTTGTCTTTACTCAATACTTCAGTTATCTGATCGCTGGAAAGTGCCAGTGAGGTTTCATCATCAGCCGCCTGCAGGGCAACCTGGCCGGCACTGCCGGCATTCCTGAGAGCAGCTTTTAAGTCAGTGTCGGTCACAGGGTCAGGCAGATCGTCAGAAGCGGCAACAACACCACCACCGCCGGCAGAAAAACCTTCCAGCTCGTCCCATTGGGGAGGCTTCTGATCCATGCTTTCGCTGTAATAAAAAATAATCTTGTTTTTGTTTTTAATTTTATATTTATCAGCTCCGACACCCGGATTTGAACCGTTAACGGTATACATCCAGCCGGACAGGCCGCTGTTGGCCAGCCCTTTGATTGAATTCACCAGATCGCCGTATGACCACGAGGAGGTCGTGTAGGAAATGCCGGAGGCGTCCAGTGCGCCCAATGCGGTGAGCCCCCATTTATTTGTCTCATTCACAGAGACAGTTGAGGGGCCATATAAAAGAACCTTGTTCGATCCCACCACGGCCAGACTAACCATTACTTCTGACCCGTCACCCCCTCCGCCGTTAGTTGAGGAACTCACGGTCACAGCAGCCGTTGCCGTCAGCCCGCCATAAACTGCATAGACTTCCGTTTCGCCTTCTTTGAGAGCGGTGACCAGGCCACTGCTGTCGACCGAAGCAATGCTGCTGTCGGCCGCAGTCCACTGGGCTGCCTGCGTTACATCAGTTGTCCCTTCATTATTTTGCCATGACGCCGACAGCTGCGCCGTGCCGCCAACCTTTAAGTCCACGCTGGAGGGATCCAGGTAAAACTGGGCATCCATCATATTATATGCGCAGAGCGCCCAGGTGGCATCCATAACGTTCTTTGACGTTCCGAAGCTCCCGTCATCGTTAAGGGCCTCGTTCATCATGTAGTCAACGGCAGTATTGCCGGCGCTGCTTTCCCAGCCGGCGAGATCCATACCCAGCACATCTAAGGTAATAATTACTTCTGAAGTGTCAACAACCGGGTCATCCCATGCCGACCCCGTGAAGCTGCCGTCGTCCTGCTGCTGTTTCTGGATCCAGTCCAGGCCGTTATTGATGGCTGTCTGTACCTGGGCATCGCTCTTGGCAGTGTCCAAGTAATTAAGCGCCCGCACTGCTTCGGCCGTGGTCATGAAGTCGGGATAAAATATTCCGTCGTATTCACCGCCAAAGCTGCCGTAGGCAGCGTCGCCGACTGTTGTGTTCTGCGCCGCTAAAATGCAGCCCTTCCCAAAGTCAGCATTTATCTCACTAATTGCGCCTGCCCGGCCCAAAAGGTCATAGGCCGGTATGTCGCTGTAAGAGTTGCTGTCGAATCCCGTGTTGCTCTGTCTGCCCTGCAGTACCTGCGCCAGCTGGGCAGACAGGCTGTCTCTCCCCAGCGACTTTGCCGCCGCCAGGTCCTGGACCAGAAGCTTGGCGGATGCTCCTGAGTTTAATAAATCAACATTTATCGCGCTTACTACCGCGTCTTCGAGACTGGTTCCATTATACTTCCAGGCGCTGACATCAACTCCCGCCTGATTCAGCACATAAAGGGCATAGGAGCCCACCCCGCCGTCGGCGTTGTTCAGCCCGTTAGCCGTGTAATCGTTCTGGAGAAACTGCACGGCGCTGGCTGCCGATGAGCCTGCCGCCCTGGCTGCATTAATGCCAGGCGCCGCGAACAGCCCCGCCGCAACCATTATAACGACCAGCAGCAGGCTTAACTTTCTAATAATTCCTTTAATACCCCTGGACAAATTTCATTCCCCCTGTTTTCATCATTTCTCAATCTGTTCCGCCAGGCGCATAATCATAAAAGCAGCTTCCGCCCTGGTCACCGGATTTTCCGCCCGGTATGTCCGGTCGGGATACCCGCCGGCAATTCCTTTGGCGTACACTATGCCAATAGCTTCCCTGGCCCAATCCGGAATCAGGTCATTATCGGCAAAATCTAAATTTCCGGGCGCCGTCTGCCCCAACTTCATCTCGATAACCCGGGCCATGATGACAGACAACTCAGCGCGGCTCACTTGCCTATTCCCTTCAAAACTAAAAGTTCCGTCCGGCTGGGGACTGCCCGAGATAAGCCCCTCCCTCAGCGCAGCGGCTGCTGAATCCAGCGCCCACTTGGGAATATCACCGGAATCTTTAAACTTTTCACCTATTGCCTGCAGGTCAAGCGTCGATGCTGGTTCCGGCTGCAGAAGCCGCACCATCATGGCGGCTATTTCGCTGCGTGTCACCTGCGCCTCGGGTTTGAAAGTGCCGTCAGCATAACCCGCTGTAATACCTTTTCCGGCCAAATCGGTGATAGCATTTTTCGCCCAATGGTCCACCGTGTCTTTAAAAACTTGCGACGCAGGCTGCACTTGCGGTTCCATTTGAGATTGCGGTTCCAGTGGAGCCTGCGGCTCCACACCCGCTTCCTCTTCCTCCAACTCCAGGTAAGCCCAAAGCACCCAGGTTACGTCCATGACGTTCTGTGACTGGCCAAAGCTCCCGTCAGGATTCAGCGCCTCGCTCCTCAAATAATCGACGGCGCTCTTGCCCTCGCTGCTCACCCAGGCGCCAGGATCCATCCCCAGTTCCTTCAGGGTTATAATCACATCACAGGTGTCTATCAGCGTGTCGTCCATACCGGCTACAAAGTTGCCGCCGGCCTTTTGCTGGCTTTTGATCCAGCCCAGGCCGTTTTTAATAGCCGCCTGGATTGCATTGTCAGTGCCGCCAGGATCTAGGCGGTGCAGCATCCGCACCGCTCCCGTAACAGCGATGAAATCTGCATAGAACTTGCCATTGTCTGTAGAGCCCCAGCTGCCGTAATGTTTCTCTCCCGCCCCGGTGTACTGCGCCCCCAGGATGTAACTCCTTGCCAAACCGGCATCAATCTGGTCGATCAGGCCAACCCTGCTCAAAATTTCAAAGGCCGGCACATTGCTGTATATGCTCAGCGGCCCCATGTCATCAAATCCTTCGCTGTCCTGCCTGTTTCTCAGGATCAGGAGCAGTTGCCCAGCCAGGCTTTCCTGACCGAGCGCCTTCGCCGCCGCCAGGTCCTGGGCCAGGAGTTTCGCGGAAATTTGGTCAGCATTTGCTATATCACTATTGATCGCGCTCATTACCGCGTCACTAAGGCTGATCCCATCATGCCTCCAGGAGCTGACATCCGCGCCTGCCTGGTTCAATATGTAAAAAGATTGAGATCCAACACCCATGTCTGAATTAATAATGCCGTTTTCCGCATATTCATTGCGGAGGTACTGTACTGCCCTGTCCAACAACTGCGGTTCTGCCGCCTCCGCCCGGTCAAATAAGAACAACACCGGCAGGACAGTTAAAAAACAAACCATTATTGTCAAAATAACCAGGCGCCGGTTAATAATTCTCGTTTTCATAGTCTCAAAAGCACCTCTCTTTAGATTAAATTGCCCTGTAACCGAGTAATTGCATACGATAAAAACATCCCTATCGTGCAGTAATTCAACCACCCCCTATCCCTTCACACTTTAAACAAAAAAGGACTTTCCCAAATGACTACCTGACCGTGCGCACAACCGCCGCACCTACCGCAAATAAAATCACGGCATAGAAAGCAAGCACAGCCAGGGATAACGGTATGAGTCCCTGGCCGGAGGCGAGAGACCGCAACAGGTAGCTGGCGTGGGTCAGGGGCAGGACGTCGATAATATAGCCAAATACTTTCGGCAGACGGTCCGGTAAAAAAAAGGTGCCGCACAAAAAAGACATCGGCAAAATTACGAACGTGGAGAAATTGGCCATGTCTTCGTGCGAATTGACAACCATAGCGGCCACCACCCCCAGGGCGGAAAAAACAAAGCAGGTCAGCAGCACCACCAGGAAGAACCAGCCGCTTACAGCCAGGTGCGCCCCGAACAGGAAGGCCAGCGCCAGGATAACCAGGGCATCGATCAGCCCGCGCACGCTCCCGGCCAGCACCTTGCCCGACACAAAGGCGGCGGCGCTGATCGGCGCGATCAGGTATTCGTCCAGAGTCTTGTAGTAGAGCCGACTGATATTGAGGTTGACGCCCACAGCGTTGAAACTGGTGTTCATGGCACCCAGCGCGATGATGCCCGGCACAATGAACTCCAGGTAATTGCCTCCGTCAACCTGGATGCTCCGCCCCAGCCCCCAGCCGAAGGCCACCAGGTAAAGCAGGGGCCCGACCAGGCGGGATGAAAAGAACTTGCCGAAGCTGCGCCTTAAGACAACCATTTCCCGCCAGAACACGGTATAGAAATCGATCTTCAGTCACCTACCTTGCGCCCGGTTAATTCAACAAAAACGTCTTCCAAATTGGCTTCCCGGATCAGCACATTGTCCGCCAGACTCCCGGCATAATGCATTGCCTGTTCCCGTCCGGCGAAAAACCGGTATTCAGTATCGCCGTGATTGAGCGCCTCAACGACGATCTCCCCTACCTTGTTTTTCAGCTCTGCCGGCGTGCCGAGGGCAATCAGCCGTCCGTGATCCATAATCCCGACCCGGCGGCACAGCACTTCCGCCTCTTCAATGTAATGGGTGGTCAGCAGGACAGTCATCCCTTCGCTGTTCATTCTCCTGATCAGGTCCCAGATATTGCGCCGCGCCTGGGGATCAAGCCCGGCTGTCGGCTCGTCAAGAAACAATACACCGGGTAGGTGCATCAGTGCCCGGGCGATCATCAGCCGCCGCTTCATGCCGCCTGAAAATTTGCCCGCCAGGTCATGGGCCCGGTCGGCCAGTTCCACATAGGCGAGTAGTTCCTCTGTCCTCTGCCGCCTCTGATCCCCTGGCATTTTATGCAGCCGCCCGTGCAGCTCCAGGTTTTCCCGTGCCGTCAGTTCCTGGTCAAGGTTCATGTGCTGGGGAACAACACCGATCTCCTTTTTAACCTTCCGCAAATCACGGGTTACCTCGCAACCGTTGATTGACGCGCTGCCGCCGGAGGGTTTGGTAAGCATGGTCAGCATGCGGAAAGTCGTTGTTTTACCGGCGCCGTTCGGACCCAGCAAACCGAAAACCTCACCTCTGCCTATCTCCAGATCCAGCCCGGCGACAGCCTGTATACTGCCATAATTTTTAGCCAGCTGCCTAAGTTCGATAATCTGACACTCACCTCCCCGGCCGGCAGTTCAAAAATAAAAACCTCCGCACGTTAGATGCGGAGGTTATTGCCTTTATTAGGACATGATGCAAGGCCGTTATTCCTTCCCATCTCTCGTGGGTAATGGCGGATAACAAGAACAAACAGATATCCTGGCTCAAGTTCATCGCTCACTCTGCGCCTTCCCGGGGTTAACCAGTGGCATGTTACAGAGGAGCTCCCTTATACAGTGGCGGGACCGCGCCGGCATTTTTTATCCGGCTTCCCTGTTTTGTCCTTTTATTATTTATTTTGTCTTACTTTACTATAAAAAAAGTATAAGTGTCAATAAGAACCCGACAAATTGTTGGCAGTCTTGTTAATAAGATTCAGTAAAGTTTTAGCTAACTTCTCTTGTTTCACAAACCGCCTGACCGACTTTCCCTCCTTCTGCACGTGGTTGTCCTGTACCACCGTCCACCTGTTCGGGGCAAGTTCATTGTTTCCGGTCTGGGCCGGCTTGGCCTCGCAGCCTTTTTGGTCCGCATCCAGGCCATTGTACAAACGGCTTGCTTTGTTAATATATTTGAACATAAATATATAATTGACGCAGTTATTAACATATGATATATTCTATTCGGAATGTAAGCCATGAAGGCTTATGCGGCAAGAGATTTTTCGTTGCAAAGAAGACCCATGGAGGGACTGGCATTTTTTCGATCCCTTTGTGGGTTATTTGTTTCTCTTGGGTAACTATTGTGCCGGCATAATCACAAAAGACAGATTACATAATCTGCTCTGAGTTTATAATTTATTGAGGAGATGATATTTGTGCATATGGCAGATGCCCTGATTTCACCTATCGTGGGTGGAACCATGTGGGCGGCGTCAGCAGGGGTTGCCGCTTATTCCATCAAGAAGATTCAAAGTGACTTGGACCAGAAGAAAATACCGTTAATGGGTGTTATGGGCGCGTTCATTTTTGCCGCCCAAATGATCAACTTCTCCATACCCGCCACCGGCTCCAGCGGGCATTTGGGAGGTGGAATGCTGCTTGCCGTTCTTCTCGGGCCTTACGCGGGGTTCCTCACGATAGCGTCTGTTTTGGCCATACAAGCATTGTTTTTTGCCGACGGCGGCTTGTTAGCCTATGGCTGCAACGTTTTTAATATGGGATTTTTCACCTGCTTCATCGCTTACCCGCTTATTTACAAAATGATTATGCGCAAAGGTTACACCCCTGCCCGCATGTTCGGCGCGGCCATGCTGTCCGCAATTATCGGACTACAGCTTGGCGCGTTCGGGGTGGTCCTTGAAACCCTGTTTTCAGGGAAAACAGAATTGCCTTTCAACACATTTGTGCTGTTGATGCAGCCCATTCACCTTGCCATCGGGGTGGTGGAAGGTCTTGTTACCGCAGCGGTTGTAGGATTTGTCTGGAATGCGCGTCCTGAAATAATAGAAAACGCCTCTTTAGATAAAGCTTTGGGTAGTATTTCGATCAAGCAAGTTATGACAGGTCTTGTTGTTGTCGCCTTGTTTACCGGGGGCATTTTATCATGGTTCGCCTCCTCTCATCCCGATGGCCTGGAATGGTCCATGTTCAAAACTGCCGGAGTTGAGGAGCTTGAGTCTTCAGACGGAATTCACCAGACAGCTGGAGAAATTCAGGAAAAAACAGCGTTTCTGCCGGATTACAGCTTCAAAGCCGCAGAAAGTGAAGCGGAACCAAGCGACGCGGAGAGCGAGGAAGCCTGGCCGGCTGTCAGTGCGGGTACAAGTGTTTCAGGAGTAATTGGGGGTACGCTTACACTGGCTCTTGCCTGTCTTATCGGACTTGGCATCAGCATCGTCAAAAGAAGGGGAAAAGTAGGCGCCGCTTGATTATTACGCGGGTGGGCTAACCCCCCCGCTATTATTTTGCACAGGACTTGATTACTAATATGGCAGGCATTATAAAGTCATTATACGAAATCCGTTTTCTGGACGAGCTTGCGGAAAAACGAACAGTTATTCACAACATACATCCAGTAGCCAAGCTTCTTACCACTATGATTTACCTAATAGTGGTAGTTTCTTTTGACAAATATGAGATAAGCGGGCTTCTGCCGCTTGTCTTTTACCCCGTGGTTATCATAGCGCTGGCGGAGATACCACTATTACCCATCCTCAAGCGAATGCTGCTGGTTGCCCCTTTCGCTGTAGGCATTGGCGCTTTCAATCCTTTTTTTGATCACAGGATCGTTTTTTCAACCGATTGGTTCGTGCTTACAGGAGGCTGGGTTTCCTTCTTTTCTATTATCATTAAAAGCATCCTGACCGTCCTGTCAGCCCTCACCGTCATTGCCACAACCGGTATGGGCAGGATATCGTCCGCGCTCCGCCTGCTCCATGTCCCCCGTGTATTTGTGCTCCAGCTTGTACTAACTTACCGCTATATTTCGGTACTGATGGCCGAAGTTGCCAGGGTATTGCGGGCTTATCATATGCGCGCGCCTTTGCATAAAGGTGTAAAGCCTGATGCCTGGGGCTCGCTGGCCGGCAACCTGCTCATCAGAACTTTTGAAAGGGCTCAAAATATATATCAGGCTATGGTTTTAAGAGGGTTTATAGGAGAATACAAGACTGGAAGCGCCCAGAGAATAACCATAACAGATATAATGTATCTCATTGGCTGGACGTTCTTCTTTGCCGCGGCGCGCCTTTTCGACATCCCGGAGCTGATGGGTACACTGGTAACAGGAGTGGTCAAATGAGTCATCATATTACTGAAGTGAAAGATTTGCATTATATTTATCCGGATGGACAGGAAGCGTTAAATGGCGTATCCTTTCGAATTTACCACGGGGAAAGTGTAGGCATAGTTGGGGCAAACGGCGCCGGCAAGTCCACCCTGCTGATGCTGCTTGTCGGTGTGCTTTTCCCCTCTAAAGGGGAAGTCCACGTGGGAGAGATGCCGGTGGTGAAGAAAACCCTGCCGCTGATCAGGCAAAGGGTAGGGATGGTATTCCAGGACCCGGACGACCAGCTTTTTATGAACACGGTATATGATGATGTTGCTTTCGGCCCGCGCAACTATAACCTTAGCGAGCAGGAAGTGGAGAAAAGAGTGCTCCAATCAATTGAAAAGGTTGGTATTGCCCACTTGAAAGACCGTGCTCCGTACAAACTATCGGGAGGTGAAAAGCGCGCCGCGTCCATCGCCACCGTTCTTTCCATGATTCCTGACATTCTGGCCATGGATGAACCATCATCGGGTCTTGACCCTAAATCCAGACGACGGCTGATAAGCCTGCTTAAGAGCTTTTCACATACAAAAATCATCGCTTCACATGATCTGGACATGGTGACGGAGCTTTGTGCAAGAACTATAGTATTAAAAGATGGAAAGGTAGCGTCTGATGGTCCTACAGCAGAGGTTTTAACTAATGTGGAATTGATGGAAAACTGCGGGTTGGAAGTTCCGCTTGGTCTTCAGAAATGTCCTGTCTGCGGGGCAGCAAAGCAAGTCCCTTGATTATTTCTAATCTTTCTTGTTTTTTAACCGTTTGGCGCCTTTACTGCGGCCGGGAGACGACAGCAGTTGATATTTTTGAATTTTACGCACCACTGTTGACTGGTTTATGTCCAGTGCTTCCGCAACTTTATAGGTGTTTTTCAGCCGGTTGTAAGCGATAGTAACCAACTGCTTTTCAAGTTCTTCCACAGCCTCTTTCATCGGGCAGATGTCAAGCACATAAACCCGGTTGGGAAACCTGCTTTTCCCTTCAAAGATGTATTCCGGCAGATGGCCAATCGCGATCTCTGCACCTTCTTTAGTAACCAGCAGCCTTTCCACCAGGTTTTCCAGTTCCCTGACGTTGCCGGGCCAGTTGTAGCTACTTAAAATATCTATGGCTTCACTGGTAAATCTTTTGTTTTTATCATATTTCGCGTTCAGTTTGTCTAAAAAGTATTCTATCAGGACAGAAATATCCTCCTGCCTGTAACGCAGGGGCGGAATAATAATAGGAATGACATTCAGCCTGTAGTACAGATCTTCCCTGAAAAGTCCATCCGCCACCATCCGCTGAACATCCCTGTTCGTGGCGGCTACAAAACGTATGTCAACATCAACGCACTTACTTCCACCAACACGGCTCAGATTTTTATCCTGGATCACCTTCAAAAGTTTCACCTGGAGGCTTAAAGGAAGCTCTGTTATTTCGTCCAGGAAAACCGTACCGCCGCTGGCCAGTTCCAGAAATCCTTTTTTTCCTTCTTTGGACGCCCCGGCAACAGCCTCGCCCTCGCAGCCAAATAACTCTGATTCCAGTAAGTGTTCAGGTATTGCCCCGCAGTTAATGGTTATATACGGACCTTCCGATCGTTTGCTTAACTTATGCAGGCGCAGTGCCACCACACCTTTTCCGACACCGGACTCACCCATAATCAGCACAGTGGAATCCACCTGCGCCACCTTGTCCACCATTTCCAGCACGCGTTTCATCTGCGGGCTTTGAGCTATCAATTCAGCACTCCTGCTTTTTTCCTCGCTCAGTTTTAACAGCTGCCGCCGGTAGCTTTTAACCAGCTGCTCAGTGTCCTCCAGCTGTTTGCGGAGGTTCAGCAGTTCGGAAATATCCCTAGAGTTGACTACTATCCGGATGATCTCGCCATCCTCATTAAAAATAGGATTCCCTGTGGCAATCAACTGTTTGCCGCAGATGGTTTTCTGGTTAATGGTTACCCGTTTCTTTTCCTGGAAAACCAGCCTTGAAACAGAGGGGTTGTAGTAACCTTCCTTTTCCAAATCAGCAATGTTTTTCCCAAGCAGGTTCTCAACCGGGACCCCGTAGTTAGTTTCCCCTGCTGTATTTATTCGCTTGGTGACACCGTTTCCGTCAATCACATATATTTCATCATATGAGGAATTAAAAGTGTCTTCGAGTTCTTTAATCAACTCTTTTTGCTCGTTCAGTTCTTCCCAATAAAAATCCCAGCCTGTAATATCAACCAGAAACACAACCGATTTGGCTGGTTTGGCTGCGATATCAAAACGCTCCACAACATATGTTTTTTCACCAGAAGTAATTTTCATCGCTGCTGTGGCGTTTTTAACCTTATCCGCTATTGAATTATCACTGTCGATGATCTGACTGGCCAGTTGGTTTGTTTCTATAATATTATCATTGTGATCATAAACAATGCCGCCGACCGGCAGTAAATTAAAAATCTTTTGCCACAGCAAGCAACCCAGCTCCTTAAATTCGGTTGTTTATAGCTTTAAAAAATGTGTCATACAATATCTTATTATTAGACAAAATGAGACCTCACACCTTTTTTGCAAGGTCTCATTTTAATGTTTTTTTGTCAATCTTATTATTTAATCATTGGCTTGCCCATAGGAAACTTCATCCCGGCGCCCTCAAGGATTCCCCCGGCAGCCATGACAATGCCGAACAAACCTGCCACAAAGAATCCCCAACCGCTGATCGCGGCCAGAGGAAATCCCCAGTAGACCAGGGCCAGGCAGATGATGCCCACATCGGCGCCAATCACTGAAACAGCGGCTGTCCACGGCGCATACTTCATAAAAATAGGTGTTGTTAGTATAAGGACTATACCCAGTATAAGCCACTCAAAACCAAGGATACGGGCATCCAGCGCCCAATTGTTTATGACAGCAAAATAACCTATGGCATAATTAAAGGCTGAGGCAAAAGCGAAAAACGAGCCAAAATACAACCAGGTCACACCGCCGGCCAGGTTACCGAGCTTCAGCTGAGTGATAGCCGCCCCCAGGTACGGTATGGTGCAGGCCAAAGAGATGGCAGCCATATAAATGAGAGCGTTATTATTGACATACCCGCATAAAAGCGCCCAGGCCATCCAGGTGGCTATAGCATAGGCAATCCAGCCAGCCGCACCGGCGTCTGCTATTTTAACATTGTTTTCAGACATAAAACTAACCTCCTTTAGTTAATTATTTAACCGGACAATTGCTACATATTGGGCCATAATGGTTTTACATCCCCTCTTGCTTTAGTAAAGAGGGCCTCTATAAAGCCGGTATTCAGGTCTCCTTTGGCAAATCTTTCACTGCTGAGAATCAACAGGTTCACGGGAATGGTAGTTTTTATGCCCTCGATTCTAAAATCTGTTAAACCGTTTCTCAACTGATCGATAGCCTCAAGGCGTGTTGGACCCCAGGCTATGACTTTAGCCAGCAGGGGATCGTAGTAAGGGGGAACCGTGCCGCCTTCCTCTATTGCGTGATCGATCCGTAGAGTTTTGGCATCCAGTAAGGGGAAATCGAGTTTCGTAATGATACCCGGTGAAGGGCAGAATGAAACGGGATCTTCGGCATAAACCCTGGCTTCTATGGCATGGCCTTTCATCTCAACATCCTCTTGCCCTATCTCCAATCCCTGGCCGGAAGCAATGGTCAGCTGTTTTTGCACTATATCGATCCCTGTCAGAAACTCTGTGACCGGATGTTCCACCTGCAGCCTGGCGTTTACTTCCATAAAATAATAGCTGCCGTCTTCAGACCTGAGATACTCCATAGTGCCTGCTCCCTGATAACCCATGGCCAGGGCCAGTTTGCGGGTATGTTCAAAGAGTGTTTTCCGGTCTTCCCCGGAAACCACCGGAGAGGGTGATTCTTCTATGATTTTTTGATAACGCCTCTGTATTGAACACTCTCTCTCACCGAGACAGATACAGCCGCCCAAACCGTCAGCCAGAAACTGGATTTCAATATGCCTGGGATTGATAATCTCTTTTTCAATGTAGCACTCGGGGTGGCCAAAAGCTAACATGCCGATTCTGGAAATTCTTTCGAAAGCTTCCTTGACCTGTCCTTCCTCCTTGACCAGCTCGATGCCTTTCCCGCCACCTCCTTTGTCTAATTTTAAGACGATCGGATATCCGTGTTCAGCGGTAAACCAGTAAATCTCATCAACGGTCTTAATTATGTTGATGGTGCCTGGCACAACCGGTACTCCCGCATCCGTGGCGATGGAGCGGCAGAAGCACTTGGAATCGATGGAATTCAGCACGCTGGTAGGCGGGCCCACCCAGGTTGCCCCGCAGGCGGAAACCGCTTCAGCAAATGAAGCGTTTTCCGACAGGAAGCCATATCCCGGATGGACGGCGTCAGCCCCCGATTTTTTTAAAGCGTCGATGATTGATTCTATGTTGAGGTAGCTCTTAATGGGGTTGGCAGGTCCGATGTTGTATGCCTCATCGGCCTGCTTCAGATAAAACATATTTTTGTCGGCGTCGGAATAAACAACAACCGTCTTGATGCCCATTTCCCGACAGGCCTTCATTACCCTGGTTACAATTTCTCCTCTGTTGGCGATAAGTAGTTTCTTAATCACTGTTACATCTTCCCTCGTTTTCCCTATGCTTCAAGAATTATCATGGGGCTGCCTATCTCCATCTCATCCCATTCTTTAACCAGAATGCTTTTAACTGTGCCGTCATTTTCAGCAAAAACCTGAATCTCGGTTTTCATACAGTTAATAACCGCGACTTCCTGCCCGGCGGTTACTTTATCCCCTTCGTTGACAACCACACGCGCAACCAGACCCGGCATGTGCGCTTTTACTGTAATTTCCATTTCAGTTCCTCCTTTTTTGCTAAAGCCTGCTAATTATTGACAAGACTTTTTAGCGGAATCCCAAGCCGCTCATATTCCTCTTTGATTTTTCTTACCACTTCAGCAGCGTTGGGCGAATCGCCATGACAGCAAACTGTATCCGCTTCGGCGTCGATCAACTTGCCGCTAATTGTGTTGATTTTTTTATCTACCGCGACCAGCACTGCTCTCTGGGTTACTTCCTCCGGAGAGCGGGCTTTCTTGGTACGCTCCAGGACCCAGTTGCCATCGTCGTCGTAGCTGAGATCGATCAATATCTCGGCAGCCATTTTCAGGCCCATATTGGTACCACGCTGCCAGATCAGGGTTCCCCTGGGAATCATTATGAATAATTCGGGGTCCAACAGCTTAATGGCATCGAGGTAAGCCTCGGCGTATTTCTCTTCATCCGAGACCATCCGGTATAGTATTCCATGCGGTTTAACATGCTGCATTTTCATGCCGTTAATTTTTAAAAACGCGTCCAGCGCTCCCAACTGGTAGAGGGTATCGCTTTTCAACTCCTCCGGAGTAATGTCCATGCGCCTTCTGCCAAAACCTCTTTTGTCTTCCAGGCCGGTATGCGCTCCGACGGCAACCCCGTACTTCCTGGCCAACCGGACTGTCTCAAACATCACCAGAGGGTCACTGGCATGAAAACCACAGGCGACATTAGCCGAGGTAATATATTTCATAACCTCTTCATCATTACCCAGTTTGTACCTGCCAAAGCTTTCACCCATATCAACGTTGAGGTCCATTAAATTATCACCCCTTTTTCACCTGAGCTGGTGTTTTTAAGCTAAAGACTTTTCACTCAGCCATTCCCTCTGTTGTTTGCGTGCCTCTACAGCTTCTTCCTGAGTGCAGTACTCGAATTTAATGAAATCCCTGCCGGGTGTGCCCTGGCCAATTTTCCACAAATCAGCGTTAATTACGTGTATTGCGTTCATATAGCCGCCCAGAGTCGGCCCGTCGGCGATAAGAAGGATCGGTGTGTTGCCGCAGATATTTAACGAGCCGCGAATAGCGTAGGCGTGGTCGAGAACGTTTGACGGGTGGCTGCCTGCCGCTCCACCGTCGGGCCTGGCAAACGATAGTTCACTGGCCTCGGCGAGCCTTACCGCGGAGCGGTTGGAGTTGAGCGTTACCTTGTGTGAATTAGCAAATAAGTAGTCCATTCCTTCTTTGGTCAGGTAGTCCGGGGACGTATTGGGACCGGGCATGGCCCTTAAAACCCACTCCCTGGAATACTTCGGGATGGCTTCCTCTTTAATTTTTCTCCCCTTGAGGCTGTCTAAGTCCTTTGCAGGCTTGCCAAATTTTAAAACATCGTCTTTTTGCAGCTTTCTGCCTTCATAACCGCCGTAACTCCCAAACAAGCAGGTTGACTTGCTCCCCAGCACCGGCGGAACATCTATGCCACCCGCCACGCCGATATATGTTCTGAAGCCAAACTCAGCAAAGTGAGAAAATTTTATAACATCACCCTTGTTAACCTTGATTGACTCCCAAAGGGGAATAGGCTCATTATTCAAGGTGGGCTTCATATCAGTGCCTGTGATACCGATAACAGCATCTGCTTCAAATTCAGCCTGGAAATACCCGCCCGCAATCTCTATACCTGCTTCACCGGGTTGGTTGCCCACCAGAACATTGGCAAGACCCAGGGCAACATTATCAAAGGCGCCGGAAGAGGACATTCCGTTATCCAGGTAGCCTATCCTGCCCGGCCAGTCCTCAACGACAGTTTCAATTCCTCCGTTGATTATTTTCAGCATGCATTTTCCCTCCTTATGTTAATATTGGACTAAACGCTCGGCGCGGCTTTTGTACCGGCCTCCTGCCTGGCCAGAAGCTCTTTAACCCCTTTTTGGGTTTTAGGCGAATTGTAAAACTCAAGCCAGTCTTTTACCTTAAACATATCATTTTTGATATCATATACGTAGTCGGTATCCTCGTGGACATGCTTATAAATGTAAAGGATTTCATCCTCGGTGACCTCGTGGAATTTCAACCTGTCACCGGCCTTGAAGAAAGTCGGGCCATCTTTGAAGAGAGGGTGCTTCTGGGCAAACTGGAAGATAGGAATGGTCCGGCCAAAAAGCTGGTAGCCGCCGCCGGTGGGAGTGGGATACACATACAGGCAGGGTCCGCCGATGCCAACCGTTCCCTCGGGGGTCCAGGTCCTGGGCGGGTTGTATTTGGGAACAACTATAGCGTTGCTGGGATCCAGCGGCCAGAAGAAACCGCCGCCTGGCCAGAAGCCGTTGCCGCTGTTGTACCATTCTGTCGCACAAACCATATCTTTAATTTCCTGCACTGAACAACCGTTGCACATGGCCATATACTCAATGTTGTAATCGTCAATAACGTTAGGAGCGCCCGGCCTTACCTCTTTAACATATTTTGCGACCGCTTTTTTAGTCTCGGAATCTTCAAAAGCTATTGGCAGGGAAATCAGGCGTGATTCAAATACTATGTCTTCAACGTTTTCTAACTTGTTTTCTTCTTCCTCAATCTCATCTATCAGTTTTTTAACAGGAAGTACTTCGGGGTCAAAGTGAAACATATTTGTTCTAATCCCAGGCACAGTCTCATAAAGTCCCTTAATGTTTTTTGCCTTCACCGCTCCGTTGACAGTTAACACCCGGAAAGAGTCAACCAGGTTAAAGCGCGGTACGGCGCCGTATTCCACTTGTAAAAATCCGTCACCCGCCTGCCGGAACAAGACCTCCGGCCTTGATTCAGCTTCGGGTAGTTTGTCCAAAATGACATCATAATTTTTTTGATCCATGCTTTTTATTAAACCTCCTGTCTGTTAATATAAATAAACTTTTGCATTATTCTGGTTTTTCTCCAGAAAAAAGCCCGCTTGCTCCCAGCTCCTCTCCTGATTAAATGCTTTTTTTGATTAATGCTTTTCTTGATTATGTCCTAATTTCCATCAGTTGATGAAACTTAAAATTCTCCTGTCTATGACCAGCCCCGAATTGAATAATAGTCACCCAGCATGTAATCCATTTCTTCCCTGGTAATAGAAGCTCCGGTTTCAGGCAATTTTTGCTGGTAAAACCGCTTGGGCAGGTTATCGCTTGCTCTGCCCAGCCCTTCCCGCAGGTTAAAATCATGTGACATGGTAACGATCTCGTTGGCCATACGGCGCATTTCTTCCACAGAATAGTCCCACCCGGTCAGGGCTTTGACAATGGTCTGCAGTTCATCCCACTGAAGCAGGTCCCTGTAAAAAGTACAATTAATCAATGTGTTGAAGATAGTCAGCCGGTCTTCGAATTCTATGTAAAGCGCAGCTTTACCCTCAACCGCTGATGGAGAAATCATCCCTGACAATTCCGGTTTATAAAAAGTGGCCCGCAAGTGACAGGCGCCGCGGGCGGAAGTAGCGTAACCCAGGCCGACACCCTTCAAAACACGGGGATCGTATCCCGGTGGTTCCATGCCTTTTACGTGTATGGCTGTGTCCTCAAGGTTTAAAGCTCTGGCAGCCTGTACAATTCCGTCTGACAGTACCGCCCCAGGCCCTCTCCTGTAAGCAATATCCTCTAACAGCTTGGCTGCTCCTTCGGTATCCCCGTAATCAGGGAAATCCCTGTTTATTCCTCTGGTACGCGCTTCCATGGCCAGTGCCACCAGGTTGCCGGCTGAAATTGTATCTATACCATAACGGTCGCAGAGGTCATTAAAGTAGATGATATCTTCCATGCGATCAATACAGCACAGCCCTCCAAAGGCGTAAATAGTCTCATATTCAGGCCCCTCTATGGTCAGTCCCGCGCGTGGCCCTGACGTTACAGTAGTCAGGTCGCCGCAGGCCATAAAACAGCCTGGACAGGTCTTTGGTTTGACCTGAAAGTTATTAATCAAAGCTTCACCGCTGATTTTCTCCCAGCCTTCAAGAACACCCTTGGACCAGTAACGGGTTGGGAAGGCTTTGGCGCTGTTTAAGAGAGCCACCATCTGAGGTGTGCCGTATTTTTTGTAGTTTTTAACCCCTGGCAAATCTTTTGAATTGGCAATTAGATTTTTCACAAAGCCTTTCAGCATTTTTTCATCCGCGTAAGAAGGCTTTTGGGAGCCGTGAAACACAACAGCTTTTAAGTTTTTGCTGCCAAAAACCGCCCCTAATCCACCACGGCCAGATGAACGCCAGTAATTGTTTTCCACACAGGCCAAACGGACCAGGTTTTCACCGGCAGGGCCTATTACCACAGCCTGGGCACTTAATATTCCCACTCTTTCTTTTACTTTATCCTCAGTTATGTAAGTTTCCATACCCCACAGGTCATCTGCCTGATGAAATCTGACTCCTTTGTCTGAAACCTCTAAAAAGGCTGGTTTTTCTGACCTGCCTTCTAAAATAATGGCGTCATAACCGGTGGCTTTTATTTGCGGCGCAACCTTGCCGCCCGCGTAAGATTCAGCGTAGCCTCCGGTCTGAGGGGATTTGCTGTATAAGCCGTGGCGGCTTGACCCGGGCATAACTGTGCCTGTGGCGGGACCCACGGTGAAGATAATCTTGTTTTCCGCGCCCAGAGGATCGGCGCCTTGTGGCACATTGTTCAAAAGCAAATATGTACCCAAACCCTTACCGCCAAGATAGCGTTTCAATGTTTCCTGAGGAATACTTTCTTCCCTGTATGTTTTGCCGGTAAGGTCCACTCTTAAAAGTTTTCCGTAAAAAGCATTCAGCATCGTTTACCTCCGGAATTTACAAAATAATTCTTTGCGAAAACTATTCCTTTTGTCAGCCAGTCAATTAATAGATGATGTAAATATGCATTAAATATGTAGTCTCATAAAAAGATAATGCAGTCGGCTTGCCCTTTTAACGATAATGCCAAACGTCATCATGCATATGCCATGCTGCATTGTCATTCTATGGACATCGCATACATACAAAATGACGCCCAAGTCAAGCAAAAACCACAATACGTTTTACGAGCGCCATTGCTAGTATATTGAGTTTTGAAAGGATTTTATCATTATCATAATTAATTGTCAATTATTATTTTACCCGTATTTTATACAATAATGTAGCACTGCATTCTTTATTATGAGTCATGAATGGGATGATTAGTTACTACTTACGCATCACATTTTACACTCATCCCTCTGGCAAATCACAACCATCCCCATTAATCAATTAAAATGCTGCCTGGCAGCTTTTTTAAGAGAATAAATACAGCGTAGCAAGAAGGATAATTTTCCATATAATAGATTAAGCAGTTTGCTGCTGTATTGAAAAATAAAGAGGAGAATGACATGAACAGAAAGATTTTCGTTTTTCAGGCAGAAATGGAGCGCGCTGAAATTGAACAAAGTTTAATGACGTCTATAGGTGGCAAAGTTATTAAATATCTGCCTTTAGTTAAGGCGGCGGCAGTATTTTGTGATCCTTCATTAACAAATGCGGAATTAATTAGACATACAAGGGTAAATAAAGTCATTGATGATATTAAAGTTTACGCCCTGGAAACTCTTGCAGAGGCATCAATGCCACTTCAGGTGCTGCCGTGGGGAGTTGACCGGATTGACGCTGAAAAAGTATGGGTTGAAAGTACCGGTAACCAGGTGAAGGTCGCGGTTATCGACACGGGTATAGACACCAGTCATCCGGACTTAAAAGTTAACGGCGGGATTAACACTATCAACAAAGAGAAAAGCTACAAAGATGATAACGGTCACGGAACTCATGTGGCCGGCACAATTGCAGCCTTGAACAACAGGGTGGGTGTCATAGGAGTTGCCCACGATGCCATGGTTTACTCGGTAAAAGTTCTGGGCGCCGATGGTTCGGGTAATCTTTCCGATATAATTGAAGGACTGGATTGGTGTATCAGTAATAATATCCAGGTCATAAATATGAGTTTAGGAACAGCCGAAGAAGAAGATCTGTTTCACGAAGCCATAATACATGCGTACAACGCTGGCATATTCATCGTCGCCGCAGCCGGAAACAGCGGGCCCAAAGATAATACTATCGCTTACCCCGCCAAATATCCGGAAGTTGCCGCGGTAGCAGCTTCAAGTCAGTTTGATCAGATTGCTTTTTTTAGCAGCCGCGGTCCTGAAGTGGACCTTGTCGCCCCGGGAGTGAATATCTACTCAACATACCGGAACAAGTCATACCGGAAACTTAGCGGTACTTCCATGGCCGCTCCCCATGTCGCGGGTGCCGCCGCATTGGTATTGGCAACTAAAGGTATAATGAGCCCGGATCTTCTTCTTAACCACCTGAAAGAAACATCACAGGATATGAACTTTGCACCGGATTTACAGGGAGCGGGTCTTGTTGACGCTTATACCGCGATTACAAGTTGACCGGGATAGGGTATGCTCCTTCCCACACCAGTAGAATAAGGGAAGCAGATAAGGTTCGAATTACTACTATTCACAACTATTATTTTAGTCAGAAGCGGCGGTAGGTTATACGATACTGATATGGAGAAGTTGATGAAGAAGTACCCAAGCTGTAAAAATATGGAGAGTATCTTATGACTGGACATAACACCGTAAGTGTCAATTTAACGGGCTATGCATAATATAGAGCAGGAACCATTAACTGGTATTATTGCCAGTCAAAAAGGGGGGCAGGGCAATGTTAGCAATTCGACAAGCCATTATAGTAGTTGCGGTACTAGTTTTATCGGTAATTTTCATGCTTTTCTTTCAGGCGGCATTGCGACTCTATCAACAATTGCCAACACTACAAAATGCAGGCGCATGGGTCATTTATTATTATGGGAAATACGCCTTTTATGCAGCTATTACAACCAGCGTAACGTGGCTGCTAATAGCATTGTTTGATAAGGGTTATATAAGAAGACAACCCAAGTGATACATGAATAAAATTCTGTGTGATATGACCAACTGGCAGGCTTCCAGTTGGTTTTTATTATTTTACTAAAGCCATCTCAACTGTTCTGATCAAAGCACAACATCGGACCCCTTGTCCATTAAAGCTTGTACCACACTTTTCTATTTCCTGGACCGGTTCTTTAATTCTAATCTTAACCTTTTTTTATGACAAACCCCTACCAAATTTCCCTGTAATAAAAAATTCAAGCAGCTTCTTCTGTAAAGCTAATTCCAGTGCAAAAAATATGATGACTATTCCTCCGATTATCTCCGGCACATAAACATATGGGTCAGTTAAGAGGCTTTGCATCCAGTGCGATAACCAATTTTCTGAAGTTCCCTCCGGGAAACCCCAGCCATGCGCCGGCCACAGGAAAGTTCCACGGAAAAGCCACATGCCGTCCAATATATGGTGAAAAAAACTGCCGCCAGCAAGCACCAGGAAAGATGAATAATTAAATTTATACCAGAAGAACATTCCTATACCAAAAAGAAAAATCAGAAACAGAAGAGTATGGCTATAAATACGCCCATTTCCAAGCGTTTCCCTTAAAACAAAACCACCCAGCGGTTTATCAATAATATCCGGCAGCATAGATCCTACCAAGACAAGCCTGTAGTCTATCAAATTTTGAATTTTCCGCATCCCCCGGCCTACCATCGCTTTTTCCAGATTCCTGGTTACCGCAAGCGTAATTCCCATATGAGCTAAAAGTAACACTTTTCTTACCTCTTGGTTATATATATTGCACTGCATAACTAATAAAATATATTTAGGCGTATTTTCTCCTGAGTTTGATTTTACACATGTCCCTTATATGGTCTGCAGTTTCTTTTCCGAAAGTGTTCTCCATCATCTCTAAATATCTGGTATTCAAGTGATATTTTATAAATGCCTCGTCCCGGAAACTCAAAACTTCAGCAGCAGTTAAATACTTTGTTGGTAGAGGAAGACAGTCTTCACTAAACTGGGAATAACCTTGCCAGGTGTCCGGCAACTTTAACCCTCGCGCTACTGCGTCTTCATATAGCTTTGAGCCCGGATAGGCCATGGCCACGTAAAAGTTAGCATATTCAAAATTAAACTCCATGGCCATTTTTAGAGTTTCCCCCATGGTTTCAAAGTCATCATCAGGAAGGCCGAAAATAAAGTTCCCCAGTACGTAAATGCCTGCGGCCCGGGCCATCTCCACGGCCTTTTTGATTTTATCCTGGTTAAATTTCTTGGCGACACCCTCCCTGACCCTGGCAGCACCCGATTCTATACCAAAAGCGAGCCAATTGATCCCCGCTCTCTTCATCTTTCTGACCAGTTTCTCGTTAACGGTGTCGATTCGCGCATAGGCCCACATATTGAGATCGTAACCGCGCTCAATAATTAAATCACAAATTTCAATAACATGGCTTTCCCTGGAAACAAAAAGCTCGTCGATTATTTTAATGTTTTTCATTCTGTAATTTTTCACAAGCAGGTCAATTTCTTCAACCACGCTCTTAGGGCTGCGGTGTCTAATTCCAGGGGCGCCAAATAATGTGTTAATACAACAAAAGTAACATTTAAAAGGACAACCAAGGCTGGTATAGATTACTGCATATGGTTGTCTCTTTCCAACATCATTAAAACAGTGCCAGTTGTGGGCACGGTACTTGTCCATGGGCAAAAGATCCCATGCGACGAAAGGCAATTCTTCGTCAAGGTTTTTTACCAGAGGCGCCCGCGGATTTGAAACTATCCTCTCATTTATTTTATACCAAAGCCCTTCAATATTCAGATCATGTTTTTTGTTGCCTGATTTAATTTCATTCAATAATGAATGAAATGTATAAAATCCTTCCCCCTGGCAGAGAAAATCGACATCTGTCTCGGCAAGAGTCTTTTCCGGCAAAGCCGACGGATGAAGACCAGCAATAATCATTTTTACATTTAAAGCTTTGCGTCTAATAGCAATAAGTATTTCGGTTGCGCCAGCCATGTTCATGGTTGAGGCAGAGGGGTTTGTGCCTGATACCACTACTCCCGCCAGTAATGGATTCAATTCCGCTACCTTTGCGGCAGTCTCTTCCGGACTTAGATTTTCAGCCTCTGAATCAATAATTTGAACGGAAAAACCGTGTTTTCTGATATATCCGGCCAACAAGCCGGCCCAGAGAGGGGGCTCAACGGCATGTAAGGACGAACTTAAGTCACCATAAAGAAGTTCCTGTTTTCCGGGCTTGATAAGCAACAAATCTACTTTATTCATAAAAATTGGCCTCCTGACCTTACTAGTGTCATTTCGCCCGAGGCGAGCCGAAGTGCTGTCGACACACCGGACGAACCGGGCCATGCACTGATGGTTATTCAAACATAAATTTAATCAAAAATTAAGGTTGTTTAAGATTTTTAATGAAGTTATTTATAACCCGGTCCAGATATTCAATCTGGTCATCATTAATGTCCTGGTGCACTCCGATGTGCAGCCCGTGGTCCGCCACATATTCCGCCTCCGGGAATTCGCCGGGCATGTGCCCCAGGAACTTAAAGCCGGCGCACTGGGTGGGCATGGACTGGAAAAGATTCCTGCTGTCTATCCCGTTCCTTTCCAAATAGTCCACAAAGATATCGCGTTTGAACGGAGCGGACTCCTTCAAAATTACCGGAAAGGCATGCGGACCGATCTTTTCTTGCTCTTCTTCATGTATTGTGTACATAAACTCAGAATATTTCTGAATAAGCTCTGTCATAGCGTAAAGATTATTGCGCCTTTTTTGTACAATTTCATAGTAATTATCTAAACTCCCCAGACCAATGGCCGCTTCCATTTCGTTCATTTTAGAAGAGAAGCCGTGTCTTTCAAACACAAAGCGAATATCAGTTTTTAAAGGGTTATCAAAACGCTTGGCGCAGTATCCTGAAGTTGTATTGGAAACGCAGGTTTCACACTTGCAGGCACGTCCGTGGGAGCGCAAAGAGCGTAGAATCCCCGCTTTCTCCTCGTCGTTTGTAATAACAATGCCTCCCTCGCCGGTAGTAATGATATGAGCGATATATAGACTAAAAGCAGCCATATGTCCCAAGGAACCTATTTTTCTTCCCTTATATTCGGCGCCGTAAGCTTCCGCGGCGTCCTCAATAACAAACAGGTTACAGCGGTTTGCTATGTCATTAATACGATCCATATCCGCAGGTTTACCCATCAGGTGAACCGGCATTATGGCCCGTGTGCGTTCCGTGATAGCCCTCTCAATAAGATAAGGATTTATATTTAAGGTTTCACGCTCAATATCCACGAACACCGGCGTAAAGCCGGCATGTAGCACCGCATTGCCCGTGGCGACAAAACTCAAGGCCGGTACTATTACCTCATCACCACGCTCCGCCCCGTAATCATACAACACCGCAAGGGCCAAGGCGTCAGCATCCGTACCGGAACTAACAGCGACAGCTTCTCTAACCCCGTAAAGTTCAGCAAACTTTTTCTCAAACTCCCGCACTAATTTTCCGCTTGATATCCTTTTATTTTCAAGTGCCTCAATAACCAATTTCTTTGCCTTATCTGTAATGGTAATAGTTCCAAATGGAATCTTTTTCTCCACTTCTTTCATGACTAAATCCCCTCTCAAAAAACAAAAAGCGGCCGGATACCAGAAGAACAGCTTGTCTGCACCCGGCACAGATTCCGCTTACCAACCTCTTTTACAAAGCACCGGCAAAATACTCAGTGCCTTAAAGTAACGCTCGGGCGTACCAATATCAAGATGGGGATCTTTTACCACATAGCCAAAAAAATCCCCACCGGCTATTTTAGGGAAAATATCGCGTTCCAGAGAACAGGGACTGCCTGAGGAAAAAATGTCAAGTATGGCTCTCTCTAAGAGATATACCCCCGCATTAGCTAATGCGGCATAAGTGATGTCTGTTTTCTCCTGAAATGTGACAATGCGCCCATCACTATCAATTAAAACCTGTCCGCAATCCTTCGCGTGTTCCACCCTGGAAAGCATCATAGTGGCCAATCCGCCCTTTTTGCTGTGAAACATGAAAAAATATAAAAGATTAGCCGGGCAAAAAGTATCCCCGTTAAATACCAGAATCCGCGAGCTGTTTAAAAGCTGTTCGGCGTTCTTTATGGCTCCACCGGTGCCTAAAGGCTTTTTTTCAAGCACACATGCAATCTCCAAGGATGTTGATCGAGCTTTTTGGCAGGCATATTCTTTTACCAAGTCTCCCATATACCCGGCCAGCAATACAAATCTGCGAAGCCCGTATCCCGCCGCGTAATCGATTAGAATATCCAAGAAAGGACGTCCGCCAACTTCCGCCAGCGGTTTTGGCCTGTCACTTACTACACTCCGCAACCGTTCCCCTTTCCCGCCGCAAAGTATAACAGCGTCTATATCAACAGGGTCTAATCTTGTTTGCATCCCTATAACCAACCTCTTCTCGCGGCCTGTAGTAGATTATACGGCTGCCTAAGAATTCAAAGCGGAAAGGCACATATAAAAGGTCTTTTAGAGCTTCAATTAACTTGTTTTTGTTCTCCGGCCTGACATAAAAAAGCATGAATCCACCGGAACCTGCTCCAAGCAACTTCCCGCCGAGTGCCCCGGTTTTGCGTGCAAGCTCATATAACTGGTCGATGCGCTCGTTGGAAATCTTGCTTGTTAAAGAGCGTTTCAACATCCAACCCTCATGGAGAAGCCTGCCGAAGTCGTCCATCCTGCCTACAGGGCTTTTCAAAATATCTATGGAGTAATCCACCATTTCACCAATCATTTTTAATTCCTTATGCCGCTCAGGTGTCTTTTTGATTTGTTCATCGGCAACTTGGGACGCTAAACGGGTGATACCGGTATAAAACAGGACCAGGCGATCCCGAAGCATTTTTAACTTGTCATTGGGAATTATAATGGGTTGCACATTAATATCATGATTTCCATTAAATGAAATACGGTTAAATCCACCAAAAGCGGCGCTGCACTGATCCTGTGAGCCAACATTCTCACCTATCAAATCCTGTTCAACATGGATTGCGTTATGAGCAAGGGTCATTTTTGAAGGCATCTGGCCTCTTAAAGCATACAAGGTGTGGAGGAGGCCAACAGTAAAAGATGAACTGGACCCTAACCCTGAGCGCGCAGGAAGGTCCGCGTCATGATGGATTTCGACACCTTCAGTAATCTGCATAAATCTGAGACATTCCCTAACGGAAGGGTGTTTTATTTGGTCTACGCTATTCACTAATTCCGTCTTGGAGTATGCTATCCGGCTTTTGTGTTCAAAAAACTTTGGTAAATAACGGCAGGTTATATAGCAATACTTATCAATAGTTGTTGATAATACAACTCCTGCACGCTCTTGATAATAGGCGGGGTAGTCTGTTCCACCACCAAAAAAGGAAATCCTGAAAGGCGTCTGGCTGATGATCATGGAGAACTCTCCCTTAAATATTGGCGTATTGATTGACTTTAATAATTTGGTAACACTTAATCAGTTCATTAATGCCGTCCTTGATGGAATTATCCGGTCTCCATCCGGTTGCCTCAATCTTCTCATTCGATACAATATAGTTCCGCTGGTCAGGGTCCTTGCCCACCTTGGCCTCAACAAAATAAAAATCAGGAGCCTGCTTCTTTATCTCTTCGCATAGTTCCCACTTACTCAGATTCGCTTCTGTAAGGCCAACATTATATGGCTGATCTTTCATCTTTTCAAAATTGTCGATGGCATGCAAAAAGGCTTTTACCACATCGCGGACATGAATATAATTGCGTTTGAAGTGAGATTCAAAAAGAACGATGAAACGGTCAAAGACAGCTCTGTAGGTAAAGTTGTTCACCAGCAAATCCAGCCGCATCCTCGGACTGACGCCAAACACCGTAGCCAGACGGTAAGTTATACAGTTTCCAGCATCCAGCAGCTCTTTTTCAATTTCGACTTTTAATTTGCCGTAAAGTGATACCGGCCGCAGTGGGGTCTCCTCATTGCAATAAATCCCTTGCTCCCCAACTCCGTATCCGCTGTTCGTGGTGGGAAAAATGATGCGCTGTTCCAGGCTTCTCAGTTCAAGAATTAATTTTATCGCATCGCAATTCACCGACCTGGCGGCGAACGGATCCTTATTACATAAAGGGGCGCCGGTCATACAAGCAAGGGGTATAATATAGTCTGCGTCTTTTAAACAAACTTTTACAGTCTCCTTGTCCCTGGCATCCCCCCTTATTATTTTAAAATCTTTATGGCGGCAACAATCAAGCAAAGAGTTTTGATTAAAGAGGAAATTATCCAGGGCAGTTACCTTATAGCCGCGCTGTAAAAGTTCAGGAACCAAAACCGAACCAAGATAACCCGCAGCGCCGGTGACAAAGATATTCATAATATGTAGACCCCCTATAAAGAAAATGTGATGTTATATAAAAAAACCCGGGGCTAAATACCCGAGAGAAAATTTAAACCCATAATTTAATTAAGTTATTTTTAACAACTATGTTTTAAAAACCACATGTATGTCCTTTCAATACCCTCTCGAAGAGAAACCTTGGGCTTCCAACCGAGTTGGCAAACTCGCGAATTATCAAGCACTTTACGAGGAACTCCGTTAGGTTTTGATGTGTCAAACACTATCTCTCCGCGGAATCCCACTATATCACAAATAACCTCCACTAATTCACTAATGGATATTTCCTGGCCTGAACCTATATTGATCGGCTCTTCCGCATCATAATGGTCCATTAGATATATGACCGCATCTGCAGCATCGTCTACAAAAAGGAACTCTCTTTTCGGGGTTCCATTTCCCCACATCACAACATTATTTTCCCCTGAAACTTTGGCCGCATG
Source organism: uncultured Pelotomaculum sp. (assembly GCA_964543575.1). Classification (GTDB taxonomy): domain Bacteria; phylum Bacillota; class Desulfotomaculia; order Desulfotomaculales; family Pelotomaculaceae; genus Pelotomaculum_B. The sequence goes on along the minus strand of CAZIYV010000001.1, from coordinate 32,879 downwards.
AATTCTTCGCAGAAGCGCGGCGAGCACGTGGCTGTTCTCGGGATCAAAATTATCACCCGGCCCGTATAAACTTGCGGGTACAGCGACAATGGAGTTCAGACCGTATTGTGACCTGTACGCTGCACACTGAACCACTCCTGCAATTTTTGCAACTGCATACGGAAGGCTGGTCAATTCAGGCGGTCCTTTAAAAAAACTACTTTCTTTGTATGGTTGTTTAGAGTTTACAGGATACATACAGGAACTGCCAAAAAACATTAACTTTCGAACACCTGTAAGATGAGAACCATGAATGACGTTATTCTGAATAGCCAAATTCACTTGAATAAATTCAGCAGGCCTGTTGATATTCGCAACGATACCCCCTACCAAGGCTGCAGCAAGAATTACATAAGCGGGACGTTCTTTTTTAAAAAACTCAGTAACTGCCCTGCTGTCAGTCAAATCAAGCTCTCTTGACGTTCTGGCCAAGATGTTATTAAAACCTTTTTCTTTTAGAAGCTTGAGAAGAGCCGTCCCAAGCATACCCCTGTGTCCCGCCAAGTAAATCGGCTTATCACGGTCTAAAGGCTGCTTCCCGTGTGAAACCAATATTTTTAAATTAGTACTTAAGTACATCTTTAACCGCATCCTTTATTTGTGCCGTTCCGGGATAAAATGCCGCCTCGAGAGTATAACCCGCCGGAGTCGGCACATCAGGACAGGCCACCCTGCGAACAGGAGCGCGAAGCAAATCAAATCCCTCCTCCGCAACTATTGCTGCTATTTCTGCGGTAATGCCTCCGCATTTCCAGCCGTTATCCACCAGGACAAGATGTCCGGTCCTACTCACAGATTCCAGAAGGAGACTCTTGTCCAAAGGCTTTAGGGTCCTAAAGTCCAATACTTCTGCCTCTATCCCTTCCTTAGCCAATTCATCGGCGGCAACCTGCGCTTCAATGATCATATGGGAAACACCGGCAATAGTAACATCCCTCCCATGCCGGCATATCGCTCCCTTACCAAAAGGCAACCGGTACATTTTTTCAGGCACATATCCTCTGCGTTTAAAAAGCCACCTGTGCTCAAAAATAATGACCGGGTTGTCATCAGCTACGCTTTCCAGAAGCAAACCCTTGGCGTCATATGGATTACTCGGCATCAAAAGCCGCAGTCCGGGAATGTGCATGAAAAGACCTTGCAGGGTCTGGGAATGCTGAGCCGCCGACCCCCATCCACGAGCGATAACAGACCAGACTACCAGTGGAACTCTGCCATGCCCCCCAAACATATAGCGCCACTTGGAGGCATGATTGACAATCTGATCCATGGCCAGCAGCAGGAAGTCCGGCCGGTTATGAAGGTAAATGGGCCGCATCCCGGTGATGGCGGAACCGACAGCAATACCCATTAGACCGTTTTCAGAAAGCGGCGTGTCAAATACCCGGTCATTTCCGAATCTTTGCTGCAGGCCAACAGTTGTCCCAAACATCCCTGACGGGTCATCGACTCCCTGACCCATCAGATAAGTGGCGGGATCATTCTCCAGGGCCTGGGTAAAGGCCTCGCGTATGCTCTCAGGATAGCTTAATATTCGTTTTCCCTCACCTGTGTTCTCGTCAAGAACCTGCTCTTGCCGTTCAATAATAACTTTTGTCCAGGGCATAATATCATTCCTATTCCTGGCTAAACAGCCATTTCATGATAGTTTTTCCCTCCGGCAGCGGGCTCTCCCGGGCATAACGAAAAGCTTCCTCAACCTGATTCCGGATTTGTCTATTTACATCATCAATTTGTTTCTGATTTATCATTCCAGAACAAGTCAAGCGTTTTTCATAGCTATCTAAGGGGCAAAGTTTTAACCACTGATCTATTTCTTCTTGAGCACGATATCCAATTTTTACATCCGATCCCGCTCCTGCGTGGCCGCGCCAGCGGTAGGCACGGCATTCCATGAATGCGGGCCCTCCCCCTATTCGCGCAGCTTGAACAAGTTTTTTTGTTAATTGATAAACAGCCACCACATCCGTGCCGTCTACACGGTAACCGGGAAGTCCCATCCCGGAAAATCTTTGATAAATATTATCTGCGCTGTGCCGGTTCTTTGTCGGAGAACAAACCGAATAAAAGTTGTTTTCGCAAACAAAAAGAACCGGCAGCTTTCGCAAAAGCGCGAAATTAACGCTTTCATATAAAACACCCTCATCCACAGCGCCATCGCCGAAAAAAGCCACAGCTACACGATTGATGCCGCTTAATTTACTGCTAAGAGCAGCCCCGACAGCCAATGGAATACCGCCGGCCACAATGGACGAAGACCCCATCAGGCCGACCGACGTATCCACCAGATGCATCGACCCGCCCCGTCCCCCGGAACATCCCGTCTCCCGGCAGTATAATTCGGCAATCATAGCCTTCGGGTCACCGCCCTTGGCCAGGTAATGGGCATGCCCGCGGTGGTTGCTTAATATGTAATCATCGGGCTGCAGGGCAAAACACACCCCGGCGGCAATGGCTTCCTGACCGATGCTTAAGTGTACCGGCGTCTTCATTTCATCCAGATGGTAGAGTTCCTCTATTTTTAGTTGTACCTGGCGGATCAGGCACATTACGCGGTAGAGTTCCAGCGCCTGGGCAGGAGACAGGCAGTCTACCGGTTTTGGACTATCTGCAGTGGGTTTTGTCCAGGGTCTGATCACCGCTCATCCTTTCCTGAGTAATAAAAAAGCTTCGACGGCTTGGCCCAAGTCCTGAAACGGCTTGAAATTCTCCCTTCCTTTGGACCATGCCAGCACTGCCGGTCGCTGATATTTACCGTACCCTGTCATTACATGCGCCAAACCGCCCAGGCCGGCCTTTTCTCCGGCTTGCAGGTCCGCCAGCGTATCGCCCACGATCCAGGAAAGCTCAAGGTTTATGCCCGCAGTTCCGGCGGCCCATAGTATCATGCCGGGATTGGGTTTGCGGAAAAAATGCCCGTCGTAGCGGTAAGGCTCCCGGGCATCCGGATGATAAGGACAGGCTATGCACGCGTCAATATGCGCGCCGTCTTCTTTAAGCTTTTGGTAGATACAGCGCTGCACTTCAATAAAATCTTCCCAGGCGTAAAACCTTCGCCCGATACCGGACTGATTGGTAACTATAACAACAGGTAAGCCGGCCCGGTTTAACTTCGTTATAGCCGGGCCGGCTCCAGGTATAAGCGACACATCTTCCGGGCGGCACAGGTAGTTTGTTTCTTCGACCAGTACGCCGTCACGGTCGATAAACAGGGCGGGCCTTCCGGCGAAACCCATGGGGCAGCCGGCATACCAGCGCGCGTATATGCCCAAAAGCGCCCCGTTCTTGTAGATGCCCTCAAGCATGTGCGAACATTCTCTCTTCAACCAGGGCGCAGATGATGTGGTAGATGATAACGTGGACCTCCTGAATACGGGGGGTTTGCGTTTCTTCGACGGCAACGGCGCCGTCACATAAGGCCAAAGCTTTTCCGCCGCCGTTCCCCAAAAGCCCTACGGTTTTCAACCCCAATTCGCGCGCCCGCGCCAGGGCTCTCAGCACGTTGCGAGAATTTCCGCTGGTGGAAATTCCCCAGGCTACATCCCTGGGATGACCGTGCGCCTCGACCTGGCGCAGAAAGATGGTCTCAAAATCGTAGTCATTGCCCCAGGCTGTAAGCACCGATGTATCGGTGGTCAGGGCAAGCGCGCTTAAAGGCGCTCTTTCTATGGAAAAACGCCCCACAAGCTCGCCGCATATGTGTTGAGCGTCGGCAGCCGAGCCTCCGTTGCCGAAAATGAGGACTTTACCGGAATTCCTGAAGCATTCCAATAATAAATCGACAACTTTCTCTATGTTCAAGAATAAATTCGCATTGCTCATTATTTTAATTGAATTCAAAGCTTCTATATACAATTCACTTGCTCGCATCACTTTGTCGTTCATATTTACCTGCATTTTACCGTGTACCTTCTTTTGCATAACAGCACTCCAATAATTCATATCAATAATTCATTCCAACACTTCGTCACCTGTATTTATGACAACATTCATACTATCTTTGGTCTACTTATATATTTCACTTCCCCCATTTGAATATATTTTGGATTTTTCGCCTGACAAATGATAATACATATCGTCCATTCGAAAATAAGTGTGCCTCATGCCACGAGGAGCGCCGGCGTCAAATTCTGTTCCCCACCCCTCAATGATATTGAGGGGCTGCAGGTAGACATAAGCTCCATTTTCAATTTTTACATAAGCATTTTCCGATATTTTTGACACATCTTGCACCGGAATCATGCCATAACTTGTTAGCGTGTGAACTCTTATGTCATTGTATGTAGCATATATCTTTTCGAGTGGTTCTCTATATTTTCCCAACCATTCAGCGCTTAAGACATCCTGCTTAAGAGTAAGCACGTCATACAAAGTTATCCTTTGTTCTAATGTACCATTTTTTCTTATACCCTCCTGACCTATGGAAACTGAATTTGAACTGCCATTCCATGCCAACTCAAAAACAAAACCGGTTTGAAATATAAAATACAGGCTGAGTACTAATGATATCAGCACATAGTGTGCTTTTCCAATAACATATTTTTCTCTTTGAGCTTTAAATATACGCAGCATTACTCTTATTAGAATAATAATTCCAAGAACACAATAAGGCGATAAAACTAGAAATAATATATTTACGACACGCGATAAATCCATACTCCCCGACAGTAAAGGGGAAATGAAGGGAGGAGCGATGCAACTTAAATAAGCAAGAAAAGCAGGAATAGAAAATGCTATGTATTCTCTATTGAACTTATAATTCTCAGGCTTTAATAATGCCGATACAAAACCAACAATTACACATAATCTTATGAAATAATTTATAATAATATTAATTAAGTTTATTATTGTTAAGGATATAGTCACCTGCTTTGCCTCATTTAATTTCTCCGCGACAGATGTTGTTGCTGAAAAATCATTGACAACACTGTCGATAACGTGCATGCCGAACCGCGCAATCGCATCAAATGAAGAGGATTTGGCAATATACATGTACCATGATAAAGAGACTACAATCATAAAAAAAATAAAGGTAGTTGTAATTACACTGTCTCTTTCGGCAATTCTGGAAGGAGTATCAATAGCGCAAGCTTTTTTTGATTTATAAGAACTATTTAGTTTTTTTGCCAGTGCGCCTGCCGCAATAAATAAAACATAAATATATGTTAACCCATAATGAGTAGTTGACAATGAAAAACCAAATATAATCAGCATAACCGTCTTGACTACTTTGCCGATCTGCCGGTCAACCATGAGTAATATTAGTAAAACAAAAAACAGCATACTGATCTGCTGCTTCACCATAACCGGCAAATTTGTATAAAAATATGAACCTCCCACAAACAAAAAACTCGAAAAGATAGCCAATTTCCCGTTGGATTGTTTTAGACAAAAAAAGTATATGCATAAAGGCACCATGGATAGGATTAAACCACAACAAATTTTTAAAACCCAACCCAAGCCAATATTACATAAAACTGAAATAACCGGTACAAATATAGCAACAGAAAGCACACTGTTGTAATTATTTGAAAAGCTAAAATCCCAGGTAGCATTTCTGATTACTAAATTCGTCACATAGTATTCCTGATGTATATCCGTACCGGAAATAAACGTTGTGATCATTGTTCTATAAAACACTAATGAGAGCGCAATTGAAAAAATAGCCAAAGGATAAAGGCTTTTGTTGTTAAATAAATCAAAGCCAATCAAGACAATAATTATAACCTCTATAATTATTAAAGCAAAAAAAACCACATTATTATTATAATAATTAACCGCACTGGCTCCAATGATGCTTAAGACAGGAAGCAAGTAGCATAAAAATGCCGAACTGGAAAAATTCGTTTTAATGCATTTAATAAACCTGTCGCAACATAATTCTGGGCATTCCCATTCTCTTGTTACGTATATGATATAGAGAATAATGACTGCAATATTAATTGCAGTCATTAATGGTACAACAGATATTGGCTCTAATATTTTTAAAAGCAAATATGCTGTATTGATTATTAATCCAATAATAATGACAAATGATATGCTTAAACCAATGGTGTAAACCAATCTTTCAAAAAAGCACATATTTTTTAGCTGGAATAATTTTATTAAAATACTTCCGGGCACTAATATAAGATATATAAAGCAAATTAATTGCCTAAAATATGGAACTTCCAACTTTATACTATACCATACTAAAAAGTGTATTAATATCAGCAAAACAAAAGATATTATTTTTAAGCTTTTTACCATAATAATTAATCCTTTTGAAAATCTAGTTGCCAGAATTTAAATTTTTAGCGCTCTTAATATCTTATCTATCAGACAATATCGATACCTGTTTTTTAAAATTACACTGGCAATAATGCTATAAAGACCCAATTTGTCAAATAACATAAAAATATAATATCTTCTAACCCGTGGCGCTAAAAATGAACCACCGTGTTGTATACACATATTACAATCTTCACGCAATCTGTTTTTTAATACTTTTCTTTTATCAACGTCCTTTGAAAAAAAAATTCCTTCCTCATCTAATCTATTATTGGAAAGAACCGATTGAATTCTATAAAACGTAAAGCACTTACCAGTTCTAATCCAGAACTCCTGACAATTCCCCAAATCATTAAATAAACCAACTCTTTCAAACAACTTTTTTTTGTAAAAGGTAGATTGAAATGGAATACAACATCTATTTGTTATTGCTTCTTTTAGATCAAAATCCTTAATTGGGTATTTCCCAATGATTTCATTGTTTTCATTTACAAGACAGCATTCTCCAAAGACAACATAAGCGCCTGGATTGTTTTTGAAATAATTTGCAACTATATTAATTGTATTTTTTTCAAAATAACTATCTGAATCTAACCATCCTATAATTTCTCCGTTTGCCATTTTAATGCCTTTATTTAAAGCATCACCAACACCTTTATCGGGCTCTGATAGTAGTCTAATTCTATAAGGAAATTTAGAAATGTAATTCTTAATTACATTCAAGGTACCATCGTCTGAGCCACCATCAACAAAAATATGCTCAACATTATAATAACTCTGGTTTAAAACACTATCAATACAGCTCTCCAAGTATTTAACACCATTTAGAACAGGGGTTATGACACTAACCATTGGATAATTACATACTAATTCTTCTTTGTCATCAATAGTAATATTATTAAATACCATTTTATCTATTAAGTCTCCTAAAATATTCTTACTTTAACAAACAAATCGCCAATAAAATGTTTACTACTTAATAATGTCAAATGTATCCTTTTATTAGCTGTGATATCCTCTTCCGTGAAAAATATTTTAACAGTTTAAGTGGATTTTTTTGCATGTAATAAGAGAAATAAAGTTTTGTTTGAATTTTATTGAGCCTGGTACCGGGGAAATGTTGATGCCTTAAAGCCAGACCGGCCTGCTTGCCATAATTAACCCAATCCCTGGTGCACAATTCCAACCCGGCCTCGTTCCTTATTGCCATATCATATACTTTGGTCCCGGGAAATGGAACCAAAATGGCAAAATTGGCGCTGCTGGAATGCTCTCTCAACTCTGAAGCAAATCTTATAGTTCGGGAAATTGATTCTTCACTTTCGTAAGGCAAACCCAATATAAAATTCATTCCAGCTTTTATTCCGATGTCTGAACAAACTTTAAAAATACTTTTTATATCCTCCAGTTTGGTGCCTTTCCCGCACAGATTAAGCAGATCGGGATCTCCGGATTCAACTCCAAACTGCAGCCTTTCACATGAAGCTTCTTTCATCTTTATTAGTAATTCTTCATTGACTGTATCTACCCTGACACTGCTGCCCCACTTTATTTTTAAGTCCCTTTTTATTATCTCATCAAATACCGCAATCGCATGTTGTTTACTAATTGGGAATGTACCGGCTAGAAACTGAAATGACCTTATGCCGTACTTCACGATGTTGTTTTCTATTTCATCAGCTATTCTTTCCGGGCTTTTGTATCTTACCTTACGTCCTAAGGTTCTGAAGCAAAAAACACAAGAAAATGGACATCCTCTTAAAGGTTCTATGGGCAGGGTGTCCCCATATTTCTTAATATCATATAAATCCCATGCCGGAAGCGGAAGCTTATCTAAAGAGCTAATTAGTTTCCCGGGTGGATTCCGAACAATATTATTATTACCAGCCCGGTATACTATTCCATTAACATCTTTTATTTCTTTTCCCTCTGCCAATTCTAAAAATGCCTGTTCCCCTTCTCCTATAACACCCACATCAAATGAACTGAATTCTGTTAATGTTTCTTCAGGTAACGCGGAAACATGCGGCCCTCCCACAACGGTTATGATACAAGGATTAGTGTCTTTAACAGTCGCTGCAATTGTTGACGCGTCACTGATCTCTTCCGTATATGCGGGCAACCCTACCATATCAAAAGAATAATCAAGGATTATTCTTTTGATATTTTGCAGGTTTAGTTTATCTATTTCGGGATCAACCAGGCGCACATCTATTCCTTTTTCCCTCAAGTAAGAAGCTATACTGCTTATTCCTATTCTTATGTGCGGAGTTGTAATTTCAATCTGATCTTTTCTTTTTGATATGAAACATGAATTAAATAATAAAACTTTCACTTTATCATCCTTTTCCAGGGAATTGTTAGTATTTTATACCTATGATGTCATGGACTTACAAAACACCTCAGAAAGACTCTTATTCCAGTTATCTATTGAAAACCTGGTCTCAACGTCTCTTCTCGCGGCATCGCCCAGTTTTTTTCTTAATACCGGGTTTTCGATGAGCAGGGATAAATTATCAGCTATGCTGTCTGCCACCACGGGATCACTCTCAAACAGCGGCTTGTAATCTTCCCTGAGCATCCCGTACCGGTCCATCCATGAACACTTTCCGTACCTTCCCTTTGCCGTCAAACCGTTGCGCCCGTGCTCAATATAATCTTCAAAGCCCCAGCCGTCTGAAACCAGCACCGCCAGGCCATGGGCCATCGCTTTCAGTGTGGATACCACGTGGAGCCGGGCCGCGGGCAAGGCGTAAATATCCGCTCCCGATAAAAGATCTTCCATAGCGCCGGCAGGAAGAAAATAATCTATGACTTCAATGTTGTTGTTCTTGATCATATTTAGATAGCGTTCGTCTAAATTGCCGGGTAGGGCAGTCCTGAGAATCATTTTTATATTAGTGTATTTTGAAGCGAGGATAGAGAATGCCTCGAGGAGATCAAGACCTCCCCTCATGTAAAAGCCGCCCGCGCTCTGGTGCCACGAGTTTGTAAACAATATTATGGTTTCCTTTTCACTTCGCCTCTCAACCTGACTGGACGCTGACGGCAGGCTGACGCCGATAGGTATATAAAATATTTTTTTCTTCAGTTCATCATTGTCAAAAAGGACCGGCAGTGCCTCTGCTGTTGATTTAACGTGACAAATGATGCCTCTGCAGCTTTCATCTTCAATAAGCGCCTTAACATAGGAGTAACAGGAGATGTCATGTATTTTTACACCGCTCGTAAAGCCGGTGTGCACAAAAGGTATGAATAAAGTCAGAGGATCCTCGATTTCCACAACCCAGGGTATCTGTCCGAGAATGCAAGGAAAAGAAGGTAAAAATGCCAGTTTAACATTAACCGGCATCATTAGTTGCGATAATATATCCCTTGTCAGTAAAAATCCAACGGCTCCCCTTAGTTTTGCGCCTTTTCTTTTGGCATTAATTAATAATTTGACTGCAGTGGCAAAAAGGCATCTAGTTATTTTAAAATATTCCAGGCTTCTTATGTGGACATATTCACGATCAGGTGAAGTGTTTTTGTGATTGTAAAAGCGCTGCAATTCAGTTCTGTAGCTCTTTCTTCTGATGAACCTCAATACAGCCTCTAATTTTACCTTGATTCCTCCGGGAGAAAAGAACCAGTTTATTATTATAATAAGCAGGCGCAATAATTTGGATAACCTGCCGGCGCTTGCGTGAATAAACTTGTAGCCTTCCGGGGGATTATTGAGATGCTCGAATTGCGGGTGGTAGCCGGGAGCGCCAAATACAGGAAGATTACCGGGATACAATACTTTGTTAATTTTTTCCTCCATATTAACCTCACTCATTGGACTACATGTTTATATCAATCTGCTCGCGCAAAGGACTGGTTTAAAACACAAACCCCTTCCCTGAAGGTGGGGATATCACATTCTGCCGCAAAGGGCTGACATTTGGTAATATTAAAACCAACAGCATTCTCCCAGGTATCGGCGCGTGACATTTTATATATCACACTTAGAGAAATGGCGTATTGTCCGCTGGTGAGAATCAAAGGCCCGATTTCAATGCGCAGCCTTTTAACTTTTGCCCCAAAGTACTGGCCGTGGTAGGGACCTGAGGCCCCCACGGAAACCAGTTGCCCCAGTTCATTGTAAATATAGAATTCTGGGCTGTAATCTCCTGAAGTTATGCCGCCATCCAGGTTGACCAGGAGAATTACCTGCTCACCATACTTAAATGTGTTGGCGTACTCACCTTTTACGTTACATATTTCGACACGGCTAAAATACAAGCTCTTGTTTTTTATATTTTCATAACTTCTTTCTACAACGCAGGAGGTATTACCATAGAGCTGTAGCTGGCTTTCCTGATACAGCCTGATTATTTCAGGAGGAGCGCCCCTTTTCATCATTTTTCCACTATCCAGCCAGATGGCGGAGCCGCATAAATTTCTGACGGCCCCCATATCGTGGCTCACGAAAAGAACTGTGCGTCCGCTTTGGGATATGTCACCCATCTTGCCCAGGCATTTTTTCCGAAAGGCCAGATCACCTACGGCCAGCACTTCATCCACCAGCAGTATTTCCGGCTCAAGATGCGCCGCCACGGAAAAGGCCAGCCTGACATACATGCCGCTGGAATATCGCTTTACAGGTGTGTCCAAAAACTTTTCCAATCCGGCGAAGTCGACTATTTCATCAAACCTCTTCTCGATTTCACGCTTTCTCATGCCTAATATGGCGCCGTTTAAAAAAATATTTTCCCTGCCTGTAAGCTCTGGGTGGAACCCTGTGCCGACCTCCAACAGGCTTGATATTCTGCCGTATATTTCCACCTGACCGCCGGTGGGCCAGGTGATCCTGGACAGTATTTTCAATAGAGTGGTTTTGCCTGCCCCATTACCGCCGATGATGCCCAGGACCTCCCCCTCGTCAACCTCAAAGGAAACGTCGTTGAGCACCAAGATGCTGTTTTCCTCCGGAGTGTCTTTGAACCTGGTCATGCTTTTTAGCTTAGCCAGGTTTTTAGCCGGCGCTGTTATACTCTCCACCAGCGCCTCACTGAAGGTCTTATAGCCTTTTACAGCAGCACCTATCCGATAGCGCTTGGATAAGCCGCCAGCCTTGATTACTGCTTTTGACATGGCCGCACCCGCCTTAGATAATATCAGCAAAATACCTCTCGACCTGCTTAAAATAAAAGATACCGCCTATGAACAGCAGCGAACTGACCAACGCTGATATTAATATGTTTTGCGTGGGTAATGGAACAGTTCCCAATAATATGGACCGCATCCCCTCAATAATGCCGACCATGGGGTTTAAGGCATAGATGTACTGATATTTTGCGGGCACTATTGACGAAGGGTAAACAATAGGTGAAGCAAACATCCACAGCTGCACCATAAATGGAATGGTATATCTGATATCCCGGTACTTAGCGTTTAAGGCGGCCAGAAAAATACCGGCGCCACAGGCGGTAAATATCATCATGAGCAACAAAAACGGCAAAAGCAAGATCATTACCGTGGGATAAATGTGATAATACAGCAGCATGCCGGCTAATACCACGGAGGCAATAGTAAAGTCCAGTATGCCTGCTATAGCAGGCGCCAGGGGTATCATCAAGCGCGGAAAGTACACCTTGGATATTAAATTCACATCTGTGATCAGGCTGTTGCCGGCGCCGGTCACAGCATTGGCCAGGTAGGTCCAGGCAACCATGGCGGCAAAGTTGAAAACCGGATAAGGAATACCATCAGAAGGCATTTTAGCCAGCTTGCCGAAGAAGACGGTGAACACAGCCATCGAAAACAGCGGCTGGATAATAGCCCACAAGCCCCCCAGCACTGTTTGCTTATAGCGCACCTTCAGGTCACGGGCAACAAGAAAATACAATAAGTCTCGGTATTCCAGCAACTCTTTGAAATTTATCATTTGCCGGCCACACCCGGGCTTTATTATTAATTTCACTCTTCTGTCACTGCCCTTGCCGCCTGTCACCACCGGCTACCGCCTTGCCGTCACCCCTGGCCATTCTGACAAATGTTATCAGTTGATTAAGAAATACCCTTGACGGCTTGAATTTCTTCAGCAAATTGTATATAAATGAATTTCGTTGTGACTCGCGTATTCTATCCAGAGCAAGGGATAGAGAAAAAGCAAGCTTGTTTTTTATATGCAAACCATCCACCGTTGAAACACAGGCCAGTATCAATTGTTTGCTGAATATGTAAGGAAATTTGATTGTCTCGCCCTTTTCGTAGACTCTTTCCATGAGGTTGTCTAACTCTGTCATTATCAAGTCAAATGAAGGTCCCCATCCTTTTTGGCAGGCGTAAGCCCTGCAAGAAGCAAAGTCCGCCATATGCCGCCTTAAGTGTTTGATGTGTAAAAAATCCAGCAGCGATATGCTTCTGTGGCCAAACAAGCTGTGCACCAGAGCCAGCAGAAGGTTTGCTTCCATATCCAGTCCGGGGTACTGTATGCCGAATATGGCGCCGGTGGCCTGATGCCGCCGGAAATAATCACCGTCAATAAACTCCACTGCAAAATAGCTGACCTGCGTATAGACATCCACCTTCAGGAAGCCTTTTTTCTCTATGGAAGTTTCAATACTGTTCAATTGCTCATATTTCATGCCGGCAGTTTCAAGGGCGCTCAGCATATTAAGCTGAGCATCCTTATTCACAAAAATATCGACATCCCTTGGAATATGAGGATATGTATTGCAGTGTTTAAATAAAATATAATTCAACTGATATTTAACGGATGTGTTGTTCAACAGCTCAACGGTTCTGGTGAATTCTTTACGTCTTCTGTTTTCATCCTGCCAGCATTTTTTATTCAGAAAAGGCAATTCCCCTGGAAGCTCCTCAAGCTTACTGATCAAACAGTAGTATAGACCGTTTCTTTTGGCTAATGCCACTGCTGACTTAAATAAGCTCTTATTGGCTTTGACCTTGGCTTTGACTTTGCTGATGTTAATTGTTCTTGCTTTGGCATAATCAGGATCAACAACAGTCAGCACTATTTGCAGCGGACTTGGATAGTCCATCCTATCGCTCCCCAAAATTTAATTTTTTACACAGGTAGTTGAATATTTCATCACTAATCTGTTCTTTGTTTAATTGCGCATTGATTTCAACAAAGCCGTGTCTTACCGACAGAGCATTCAACATTTCAATCACAGACCTGTAATAGCTTTGGACAACCTCAACATCAAAAGAACTGGTCATTCTCGCCTGCAAAACGTTTATTTCACTATTAAGGTAGAATATAACACCGGGTCTGGGAAGCAGCCCGGCCATGGTTTTGCTTAAACCGCCAAAGTTATCGTAGAAAAACTGGTAGAAGTACCTGTCGCAAACAACAATTTTGTTCCGGCCCAATAAATATTTAATAAAAATATACGATGCGAAGGCATAAAAATAGCCGGCGACACCCAAAGCCGGCAAGAGCAGCTTGCCAAACCCTGAACTTGCTCTGGACACACGTATCTTTCTGGGGCTGACCGGTAGCGCATGCAAATTTTGCCCGCCGGTAAGGCAACGCAATATTGCGTACACAGGCCGGACATATACCGCGTCGTAGCCGGTACATTTGAGTCTCTCCACCAGCATTTGCGCCTGGGTTGTTTTACCGCATCCATCAATCCCGACAATCGCCACAATCATGATGATGTAATCCGCCAACCTCCCTGTAAATACTTTCATACTGATTCAATATGGTTTCCAGGCGAAATCTTTTGGAAGCCAGTTCAAAAGCCCGCGCCCCCATTTTCTGTGCCACCTGTTTATTACTCAGTAAATATAGAATTGCATCGGTAAGCTCGCAAACATCCCCGGGATTCACAAGCAAACCGTTCTCCCGGTGAATTACTATCTCATGGATTCCGCCGATTCTGGTTGCTATCAGCGGTTTTCCGCAGGCCATGGCCTCAATGGCCGAGATGGGGTAATCAGCTATACCGGAGATATCCAGGAAGGGAAGGACCAAAACATCACTGGCCGACATGATTTCATTCATATTAGGTATAAAGCCGATAGGAATCACCTGTTCGTTCAAGCCGTACTCCATGATTCTTTCTTTTATCTCTTTGAGGTTAGCCCAATCATCTTCTTTGCGGCAACAATTCAACCCGTGGTACATATTAACTGGTATGTTTAACACCATGAGAAGTTTTACGCCAGGATAGTACTGTTTCACTATAAAGAGCGATTCTATGAGTATACGCAAACCTTTTTTCTCACTTAAATTGCCTATATACAGCACTACCGGATCCTCAGGCGCAAACATGAACTGGTCTCTTATTCCGGTTTTAATCCAGGGATTATAAATATTAATATCTATGCCTGGGGATATCAAGGCCAGATTGTTTACCGGCAAGCCTATACTGAGCAAAGAGTTGTAAATATTATTACTGATCGCTATAATTCTATCTATGCTCCTCAAATATATCCTGGCCAAACATGAAAGGGAAAGCAGTGCCGCTGCTTGCCTTTTCCGGGTATCACATATCCTGCCGGGCGCGCAATAAAGCGTATGGACGGCAGGAATGCCGGTGATTTTTTTAAGCATAGCAGTGAGCAGGCCCATAACGGCATAGCCTGAATGAACATGGACAATATCGAAATTTTTTGTATGGTGAAGCGCTCTTACCTTTAAAAGCGCCATTACGGCAAACAGAAAACCGTAGACAAACGATAAATACCTGCCGCAGACCAGCAGGCAGTGAACTTCGGCCCCGTCCTTAGGACTGGCGGGCTGCTCCCCCGGGTGACGGTGGCTGGTGGTGATAATGGTAATCCGGTGCCCCCTGGCCGTCAATCCTTTTGCTAATCGAACGGCGTTATTCACCCCTCCACCTATAAAAGCATTGCCTTGATGATTTCCGATTTCAGGACATATTACGCATATATTCAAGTCGCGTCATCCTCCGGTGTGGTCTTTATGTATTTCTTCCACCGGCGTTGAATACAATAACTTACAAATCCCAGCCCACCAAGCAGTATTCTTTTCAATTCCCGGTAATCCTGAACCACTTGCTTCAGCATGGTCAATAAGTAGCGTGGTCTGAAATAGAAAATTTCGGTTGCGCGGTCCACAGCCTCGCTTATCTCTTCCGCACTCAGCCCTGGGTATTCCACCACACAATTTTGATACCCCGCTTTATCCAGCAGCGCGTCATATTGTTCATTTTTCAGGAAATTATTGTCACGGCACCATTGATAGAAGCCGGTTCCGGGCAAAGGAGTGGCTATGGAAAACTGTGCGCTTGCCAGCTGCATTCTTTTAGCAAACTCAATGGTGTTATTGATCGTATATTTAGTTTCACCGGGCAATCCTATGATGAATGCTCCATGCAGCATAATGCCCGCTTTCCTGGCATTTTCTGTAAACACCTCCATCTGGCTTAAGGTTACGCCCTTTTTAATGGCTGTTAAAATCTCCTGGTTTGCACTCTCATAACCTACAACCAGCAACCGGCACCCTGCGCTTTTCATTTTCTGCAAGGTGGGCAAATCCACATTTGCCCTGGCGTTTGCCGACCAGCTGATATTTATATTCCGCTCTTTGATCAAGTCACATATCTGATGAACTCTGTCCAGGTGTGCGGTAAAGGTATCGTCGTCAAAGAATATTTCTTTAACGCCGGGTAGCTCTTGCAACACATACTCCATCTCAGCCACTACATTTTCGGGGGTCCTCAAGCGGGGCTTGTTACCGCTTATGGTCTGGGGCCAGAGACAGAATGTGCAATGGGAAGGACAGCCCCTGCTGGCATATATGGATACATAAGGATGAAGAGCGAAGGACAAATAATAATTTGATATATTGAGATGCTTCTTATAAATCTTTGCAACAAAAGGAAGGCCGTTCAGGTTCTCAAGCAGGGGCCTTGGTGGATTGTGGATTATATCGACGCCATTTTTCCAGCTCAGTCCCAAGATATTTTCATAACCGTCTCCTTGCCGCACCGACCTGGCCAACTCCAAGATGGTATATTCAAATTCCCCCCTGGCCGCACCCCACACTGCCTCTGAAAGCAGCAAGGTCTCTTCAGGCAACACTGTAACATGAGGGCCGAGCAGAACAATTTTAACATCTCCAAGGTGATTGTGTATCTCCCGGCATATGCTGATATCATTTTGAATACCGGGAGTGCTTGTATATACCGCTATTACCTGAGGCCTTATTTGAGCCAGTTTGCCGGTCAAATCAGGCAATTTAATTCCCTCAGCGGGACAGTCGATTAAAAAGGACTCGAATTCATTTTCCAAAACCCCGGCGGCATATGCCAGCCAGATAGGGTACCACAATGTATTGGCCTTTCTCCTGGCTTGAAATCTCGCACCTGCTGTATCTAATTTTGAAATTGACGGAGGATTAAGAAAAAGAACTCTAACAATTGGCATTATTTTTTCTCCTAATAAATTCAATAATTTCGCCCAGCCCATAAAAAAAATAAGTGCTCCAGGTTACACCAAAAGCGTAAAAAAAAAGAGGGGGCCTTTTGTTTTTATATATTACATACGCTCCATTCGTTAAACTAAGCAAAAATGGGATAACTATTAAGGGACTTAAAGTCAATAACGAAAGAATGGCCGGACCCCAATGGTACCACGAGAAAAACGATGGGTATATTCTGCCGGTCCTCACCCTTGCCTGCCCGAAAGCAAACATTTGTTTAATCAGTTTTTCAAAGCCGGATCTATGTTTGTGCATAACCTCGCAGCCTGGCACAGCATACAATTTATAGTCTTTCGCTCTTAATCTGGCATCAAGGATCAAATCCTCGCCGATATTGTTTTTTTCGCAAAAACCCCTAACTTCCAGGATTTTTTCTTTGAATAAGGCGGAGTTCACTGGTGGGTTATGGTCTACTTCCACCGGTTTATCATATTTTTCCACCATATTTCTTGCGCCGAAGGAAGCAAGGGGCGTTCTTAATGTGCAGGATATGGCCAATTCTTTGGTATCAGCGTTTGGGGGAACAAAGGGTAAATTACCCCCTCCAACGCCAACTATTTTGGAATCTTTTTTGTTTAGCTCAATCAACCAGTCCACTAAAGTGTTTATCCAGTTTTCGGGAACAACACAATCGCTATCGGTAAAGCAAATTACTTCCCCGGCGGCAGCTTTCACTCCCTTATTCCGGTTAACACCCCTGAAAAATGTCTCTTCAATCAGTATCCTGTCGGCGTACTTGCCGGCGACAGCAACAGTATCGTCCCGGCTCGAGCCGTCAACAATGATTATTTCATAATCATATTTGCAAATATTCCGGCGTATGGAGATTAAGCATTGCTCCAATACTTCAGCGCAATTCAAGGTGGGAATAACTATGGAAACTTTTATCTTCATCATCGTCAACATCCTATGTCCTATTTCCGGTATCCCATGTGGTGTTAAATATCCAACCGGAGCTTTAGAAGGTGCAGGAAATTTAAAAAGCCGTCCTTCCACCCGCTTAACTTTACTTGACCTACCCGACATCTATACTCAATAGGCACCTCGAGCCACTTAAGCTTTTTACTACCTATAGCTTTTATTTTTAATTCCTGTGAAAAGGGCATATGATCAGATATGAGTTTTATTTGACTTAGAATATCTTTTCTAAAACACCACATTCCTGATTGGGAGTCTTCTAAATCGACAAAAAAAAGCAACCTCGTTGTCAGATTAAGAATTCTATTCCCGATTTTATTACGGATTGACATAGCAGTCTTTTCCATTTTTGAAAATCTATTTGTCGTAATAAAGTCTAATTCTTGTTCCTCAAGTAACTTTACAAGTTCGGGGGAAATTTCTACTGGATAAGTTAAATCAGCATCAGCCGTTACTATTATCTGACCTTTTGCCATCTCAAATCCTGTTTTATATGCCCGGCCATAACCCCTTCGCTCTTCAAGCACCACATCTGCTCCAGCCTGTTTCGCCAGTTCGCCGGTACCGTCTGTAGAGCCATTGTCAATTACAAGTATCTGAGTTTTGTATCCAAGTTCCGCCATCATTTCTTTGGGTATGGCTTTTACTACATCCTGAATTGCTTCCGCTTCGTTTAACGCTGGTATAACAAAAGAAACGAGCCTTTTCCCTTGCATATTCTCTTTTTGGTAATGGTAATTCATAGATACCCCCCCATAGTAAATAACTACAGGATTTGATTATTGCACTCCTGGTTATACTGTTGTTGCATTTTTTTAAAATCAACGGGTGTAACCAGATAAACCGCGCTGCCGTCATCCCAATAAGTCTGCAATGGTTTGATTTTTTGTTTATATAGATAGTCTCCCAGCACCTTCCGAGCATCTTTCCCCATTTTTACCGCTATTTTACCAAGGCTTGAACCTTTGCTGGATACTACCATAGTTTTTACCTGTTTTGCTCTTACGGTTAAAAGTAGCGCCGTGTCCTGGCCGGTGGAAGCAAGCCTGTAGCTATTTTCTTTTTGAGAATTTTCGTTCTTGCCGTATCTGTTAAACATTAATTTAAAAAATCCCGGATCATTCTGGATTTTCTTTTTAAATTCGTCAGCCGGAGAATCTTGCTGCACCTGATATTGAGCATACTCCGCCCCTTGTTCGATTTTGTATGTGAAACCGAGGTTTGCTGCTTTCTTTCTAATACGCGATAGCTGGGTTGCAACTGATCTTTGTTCCAGATTTAACTCTTCTGAAATCTTTTTGTTGGAAAGCCCCTGACAGTATAGTTTATAAATTTGTTTTTGTTGAGCGCTTAAAATATCTTGCGGTATTAATGGAATCTGTTCAAGCTTAGGCTTCAAAAATATCCACCTCCAGCCACATATTATAGTTTATGAAAAAGAAAAGAATTCGTTACTGTATAACTAACAATATGGCAATATGAAGATATCTTTTTAATTAATGGCTTCACAGTTAAGCTTAAATATATATGGATTTTGTCCCACGCCATAAGAAGAAAAGGCGCCCCTTCAGTGCAAAACCGGATGGCACCCTTAATTCATAAACTTATGACTTAATAGTTATAGAATATCCATAACCTTTACTACGACAATGAAGGCAAAAACTATCAGCAGGGGAACGATGCCTACATTCAAAACCCTGTCAAGCGCCCCTTGAAGGGTGAATTCAGGGGTAGACGAGGACTCTGACGCGGCTCCTGCCAGTTCTTTGACGATAAGCAAGACAATGAGGGTGATAGCAGCAAGCAACCCCAGCACGGCTGTAAAAGCTGTGGCCATGGTGACGGTGCTGGCAGTAGTAGTGGTAGTAGTAATCGTGGTAACCGTGGAAATCACTTCCCTGATTCCTCCTTTCTTTAATATTATTACCTATTGTCACATTCCCAAATATCACGACAAAAAAGGCCAAATCAGATACAATCCTATATTGGTGAGACCGTGAGCCAGGGACACCCCCAAAATTGACCGGGAGGAGTCTACTATTACAGAGAAGATTAAAGCAACAACGAAGACAAAAACTAAATCCTCAAAAGAGCGGTGAAAGGTGTGTAGTATAGCAAAGATAAAAGACGTATAGAGGGTTGCAAAAAAACTGCCATATGCAATGACTACAGCCCGGAATATCACACCCCGGAAGATTAGCTCCTCTAAAAAACCGGTGCTTAGCAGCAGGACCAGCGCGGGAAGCCAGAGTTGCTGAATAGTCATTTCACCTACAAGAGGACTTGGCTTCAAGATCTGGTACTCCATGAAGCTGAGCGGCACTCCTAGTAAACCTATTGTCATTTGCAGGGGTAGGTTACCCACGATCAGGCCGATATCACGGGACTTAAAACTGGCCAGCCGGACCACTGAAGCCGTGGCGGCGAACAAGGGAACACTGATCACCAGGTACCAGTAGATAGGGGGTACCCGCACAAGAGGCATGGTCAGACTCATAATCCGGATCAGCGGCACCAGACCCAGGGCCGAATATACGACATTGACTTTTTCCCGGAAAGTCAGGGCAGCGTGCGTCAGCAACCCGATGAGAAGGAGCACGTGGCAGATGATGCCATACATGGGGTTGACGTAAGTGGTCACCAGTTCCGCCGCACTGATGGCTAAAACGTACACCCACAGGTAAATGCAGTGTTTATCTATAATTACGGATTTCAATAATCCCCATCTAACAGGGCGGGGGTTTTTTGACGTATATTCACCCATAAATGCAGCGAGCGGTAGGGCTCATTATCCTCCTCTTTAAACAGCAGGAATTCCACCTTAAGGTTTTCATGGGGCTCTTCAGAACTAAAGGACACCGATTCTTCCCACTTCTGCTCATGCTCTATTTTTAAAGAACGCTTGTAATTTTTCAGGTAATCACCCATGCGCACCTCTATACAGTAGGTTACGGTCCGGTACTCGTGGTTAACGATGCCTATGATTACTTCTTTTTCCTCGCCCTGTACCATCTCCCGGGGGTAACCTTCGGCTTTGCCACCGGAACCCAGGATATAGAACTCTGTAAACATCTCCCCTGTCTTGGCTGCGGTACTCACGTAGTAAATGCTGCCAACAACAAAAAAAATAGCGCCTACCAACACTATCGAAATAATTTTATCCAGCCACTTCAAGCCGGTTCTCCACTTCCTCTATTGAGTAATTTAACCACATTCAATTTATTGGCTCATCTATATTATTCAAAGGCACTAAAAATAGTTCGATAGAAATATAAACATTTAATGTAATGAAAAACAAATTTGTTTTGGGACATGATTCCATACGGCTAAATATGGTAACTATAGCCTGTCAAATCACATATGATATTAATTAGAATTCTAAATTAACTGGAACTCTGGCAAAGGATGGTATATGCTAATGGATTATGACGTGGTTGTGCTCGGCGGGGGGCCGGCAGGCCTGTCGGTCGCGAGGGATATAGCCCTTGGTGGATTCAGCGTTCTTGTGCTTGAGGAACATCCTGATATCGGGAAACCGCTGCAGTGCTCCGGGCTGGTCAGCCCCGGCGTACTTGAGCTGGCAGGCGTTAATAATGATATAGTTATTAACGAGCTTAAAGGCGCACTGGTCTACTCACCTTCCGGGGTGGTTATGCCGCTTACAGGCAATAGAGTATATGCCCTTGCTATAGATAGGCCTTCACTTGATCGCCAGTTGTATTTGCAGGTGGTCAACGCCGGAGCGGAGGTACTGGTTTCAACCCGCGCAACCGGCCTTGAAAGGAGCGGATCTGAAATTGTTGTTAAAACAACCTCCGGTGATCAGCATAGATTGTTTAGAGCACCCTTAATAATCGGCGCTGAAGGAGTAAACTCTCTGGTAGCACAATTTATCGGCATGCCTTCGCCAAAAGTAAAAGTTAAATTATTTGCGGCAGAAGTGGAACTGCCAAGTAAAGAAAGTGAATTGGTAAAAATTTTCCTTGGAAAACCGGTCTCTCCTGGTTGGTTCGGTTGGATTATTCCTCTGGACAAACAAAGCGCACGGGTAGGAGCAGGTGTATTCGATAATAAAATAAGTCCTCTTCTTTGCTTTCAACAGCTTGCGGCTAAATACCCTGAATTCTTCAAAAACATGAAAATAAAACAGCAAACAGGGGGTATTGTCCCTTTAGGCTTTCCAAAAAAAACTTATGGTCAGAACGCAATGGTTGTTGGCGATGCTGCCTGCCAGGTTAAACCTATATCCGGGGGTGGCCTTTATTTTGGTCTCCTGTGCGCGAGGCACTGCGCGACTGTCGCTATAAGTTCACTAAAGCAGAAAAATTTTTCCGAAGAAAAACTTGCTCTATACCAAAACCTATGGGAAAAAGAAATTGGTAGTGAAATAAAAATCGGTCTCCGGTACAGAAAGGTTTTTAGCAATTTTTCAGACTCCCAGACAGATTTTGTCCTCCGAGGCCTTAACCGTCCCATTTTACGTTCTCTAATATTAAAATACGGGGATATAGATCATCCTTCAAAACTATCAGAAAAATTGGGTGAGTTTGGGTTATGGCTGGCTAATTTCAATAATTAAATTATGGCAGGATGAATTGATTACCATATGCAGCGTAATGTGGTTTAACCTACAATACTGAGAGATTAAGAGGCTTGTTTTATTAATCGCGTACGTGTTATCGATTATACAGAAGTTGCCAGTTGCTAACAAATAAAGGGGGTCAGCGACCTGCCCCTAAAACAATTCTTTAGAATACCTATAACAAAAATATCTTGTGAAATGCCTCGTTTATACTATTGTTCATAAATCGTTCTTTAAAAACTCCTCCTCAGAAACATCCCTGTGAACCCTTGCGGGATGACCCATTATCGGTTTGCCGTCAGGAGTATCCTTAGTAACCAGAGAACCGGCGGCAACGAATGTTTCCTCTGCGACTGTTATACCAGGCAGGATTATGGACCCTGCCCCTACTCGAGCTCCTCTTTCTATACGCGAACCTTTTTTATGAGCAAACCTGGTTTCTGTTCTTCCCATTTTGTTGTCATTGGTAGTTATTACACACGGAGCGATAAAAACATGGTCGGCCACAGTGGTGTAAGCGGTAATGTATGCGTTGGTTTGAATCTTGACCTGACTGCCTATCTTTACCTTATTTTCAACCGCCACGCCCCGGCCGACTATGGTACTGTCACCTATGAAACTTTCTTCCCGGATTGAGGCCAGATCACCAACCAGTACATTTTCCCCAATGTATGAACCGGCGTATAATACTGCTCCCGCTCCGACGATGGTACCATCACAGATTTTTAAAGGCGGCAAAGGTTTTTCATATTTTACCGTACTGGTTTTGGCGGGGTGAGGCTGCTTGCCAACCACTGAATTGTCACCTACGCTAACCTCGCTGCCAATAATTACACCCGGGTACACTGTGACACTATTACCGATATATACATTTTCACCAAGCTGTACATTCTCGCTGATTACGGAAAAAAAACCTACCTGGCAACCCAGGCCCAATTTTGCTGACTTGCTGATGTGATTTATTTTCACTGCACCCCCGACATAATTTATTGTTAAATTAACCAGCTGACAGATATTTCTTGCCTGCAACCGGCCCGCAGTTAAAAAGCAGGTCTATTATAGACAGGTTGGGAATAAACTCCCCCCAGAGCTGCGGGTATGAGAGGTGCTCAAAAGACTGGTATAAGACCTCTATGCCTTCCCGTCTGAAAGCTTCCTCGTCCAGATAACGGGCAGAGCCCTTCCCTGTCCCGGTGAGATATTTGGTGCCTCCTGCCTGCTTTACCAGCTTGATCAGATGGTCCAGCTGGCTGCTGCAATCTACATCTATTTCTGAAGCCCTGACTGTACAGGTGGAAGAAGCTAAGGCCTGCGCCAGGTTGTTGATCAATTTGATATTAAAATTACAAAGGTTCTGATCATCCGTCTGATAGAGTTCTTTGATTAGAGGAAAGCATTCTTTAAAGAAGGGCGCTCTGGCATAACAATTTTCAATGGTTTTCAGGTGCTTCCTTCGCCAATCCGGCGTATCAACCATAACGATGTCTTTTATGGGCAGCAGATCTCCCTTGCCTTTTACCGGCACCGTCAGCCATAAAGGTCCGCTTGACGACTTTATGGACACCCGTGATGTATAGCTTTTGCCCCTGGGAAATTGAGCATCGTCCAGAAAAATGAAGATGTCACTGCTCAGCAGCTTATGAAAATAACCCTGCCAGGGCAGGAAATTTGGCTGGTGAATGGCAACAACGGTCATGCCTGCCGCCCACCTTTTACCCAAGCCAGTGTCTTTCTAAGCCCGGCATTTAAATCTACTCCCGGGCAAAAGCCCAGTATTGACCTGGCCAGGGTTGAGTCAATCCGGTATTCCCTCTCATCGACCCAGCCTTCCTCAGCAATGATTTCGCTGTTGCTGCGGGTAATCTCTTTCACTTTTAAAGCCAGGTCCATAATTGTTATGGTTTCGTCGCCGCCCACATTGAAAACCATTCCCTGTACAGCCGGGTTTTCAATTGCCTGCAGCACAGCTTGCGCGGCGTCGGTGACAAAAAGGTAGGAACGGACCTGCTTGCCGCCGCCCCTCACCAACAAAGGAAGTCCGGCCAGCGCTTTCTCCAAAAAAACCACAGGCGCGTTGGACCTGCCCAGGCCAGGACCATATAAGTCAGAATATCTGAGTATCACATTTTTTAACCCGTATTCTCTGGCCATAACCCTGCAGTAAAATTCACCGGCCAGCTTGGTGGCGCCGTACACCAAAGATGGGTTTACCGGATGCTTTTCATCAATGGGAGTATACAACTGCTTTCCATATACTGAAATCGATGAAACATAGATCACCAGTGCCTGCTGTTCAAGCGCTGCCTTCAGGATATTAAAAAGCCCGACGGTACCGGTAGCTATATACTGGTTCTCCAGCGAACGGTCGCACTGAATTACAGGAAAAGCGGCATGTACAATAACTTCCTTGCCTCGCGCCGCTTTTTTAACCGTGTCCTCGTCGGTAATATTACCTCTTAGTAAAACTACACGCTCAATGATATCCAAAATATTTTTTTCCTGGCCTGGGCCGCAGTTATCAAGCAGTGTAACTTTGGCGCCCTCGCTTAACAGCAGGCGGGCTATGTTGGATCCTAGAAAACCCGCTCCCCCTGTAACCAGCACACTACGTCCGCGTATCCTGTTCATCTGGTAACCCCCAAATATGGTTTTTTATTTTTTCCTTGTCAGGCGTCTCCGTCCAGAGTCACCCGTGCCGGTACGCCTTTAGCCACCGCATCCGCGGGGACATCCTGAACCACCACAGAGCCTGCTCCAACCATTGAACCACAGCCAATTTTGATACAAGGCAAAACAGCCGCGCCAATGCCGACATGGGCTCTCACATCCACCTTCACTTTTCCTGCCAGGTTGACCCCGGGCGAAATGTGGACAAAGTCCTCCAGGATACAGTCGTGGTCTATCGTAGCGCCTGTATTAATAATGCTGTGGTCGCCAATAATCGCACCCGTGTTGATAACAGCGCCGGCCATAACCATCACTCCCATCCCCATCTTTACCTCCCCGGCAATAACCGCCCGGGGATGTATGCAGCTGGTATACTTAATTCCATAATCTTTCAGTTCCGTTACTATCTTTTGCCTGGCGGAATTATTACCAACGGCAACAATCACCGATATCCCGGGATACTGCCGGCACATCAATTTCAATCTGTTAATTCCGCCAAAAACAGGTACACCTGCGATATTATCTCCCCAAAGGGCGGCATTATCGTCTATAAACGCAAGAACAGCTTCATGCTTTCTGGAGAGCGCTATTATGTCCGCTACAACTCTCCCATGCCCCCCGGCGCCTATAATTACTACTTTTTCTACAGCCAAGATGTCGTCATCCAAATGACTTGTATAGACCCCCTGATTGCAAGTAATTACCGCCATGGTTTTAAAAATAATTTTTATATCCAGGAAAAGTGAGTAATGATCTATATACCACAGATCCAGTTCGATCTTCTCCCGCCAACTCAATAGGTTGCGCCCGTTTACCTGCGCCCAGCCGGTTATGCCAGGCTTTACGGAAAGCCGCCTGCGCTGGTGGGAATCATAACGTTCGGTCTGATAGGGCAACGTGGGACGGGGACCCACCACGCTCATATCACCTTTTAACACATTGAAAAACTGGGGAATTTCATCAAGGCTTAACCTGCGCAGCAACCTGCCAACACGTGTTATGCGTTGGTCACCACTGCCTGCAACTATATAACTATTATTGGGGACAGCTGCTTGAAACATTGTCCTGAATTTATAAACCAGAAATTGGCGGCCATTTTCACCAGATCTCAACTGGACAAAAAAAACGGGGAAACCGCTGTCAACCACTATCAACAGTGAGATTGCCAGCATAATCGGAGATAAAAAAGCCAGGAAGGCCAGGGTAAAAACAAGATCGAACATCCTTTTAAAAAAACCGATATTTTTTTTCACATTAACCCTCTTAAAAAATACTTCCTTTTTGAGTTACTAAACATTTTATGTGTCTATCCAGAAATTGTGAAAAGTTTAACCTTTAGATTACCCGCTTCATATAATAGGGTGTTAATTTAAAAATGATTTTTTGGGAGTGGTGGTCTTGCCTAGGCCTAAAAGCACAAGCTGCCTGAGGTTGGCACTATGCTTAATTTTTTTTTATTTGTTTTCATTTATCCCCAAAACGTAGCCGCAGAGGAGGAAAAAAGCAGTATGGACCTGAGGAGCTATTTTGATCAACTGGATCGTAAAGGAGGCAGTTGGTATAAAGACTACAACAATGAATCCGGATATCTGGCCTTCCGTGAGGCGTATGTACTCCAGGCGTATTTGTTAATGTATGAAACCTATAAGGATACCTGTTATCTCGATAAATTTGTAATTCATGCCGACAGCGTACTTAACCAGAGGGACAATATCCGGGGTGTTGCCGATTACCGGGGTCTTAGCCTTCCCGCCTGGCGGCACACCGACCCGCCGGACAAAACCAACCCACTTATCCTGGGGGGTAAATTCTTTCATGTCGCTGTTGACACGGGCAATATTTCGTACCCTTACGCCTGGTTTGCCCAGATTATTAGAAGCGACCCCAATCTGTCAATTTATGAGAGCAAGGCTAATGTTTATGTGCAGGCCGCCAAAGACGCTGTAGGCGTCCATGATGACGAGTGGCGGGAATCAGGGGAAGAAGGTTATTACATTTACAGAAAGGGCTCTCCCTACTGGTGCGACGGTGTTGGTGTCCCATTCAACCAGAATCTGGGCCTTGCCCGCACCATGCTCAAAATATATCAGGCAACCGGGGATACCGGGTATATCGATCGGGTCGCGAAAATAGCCGTCCACTTTAAAAACAATCTTACCCTGAACACCGACCGCTACGTCTGGAATTACTGGTGGGGAGACGGCTATAACGGGTGGGTTGAAAGCCAGCGGGTAAGCGCCAACACCCCTTCCTACAAAGGTTACAAAAAAATCGAGGACTTCCGCCACGGCGCAGTTGACGTTGATTTTGTAATTATGGCCTACCAGGCGGATCTGGTCTTCTCCGCAGACGACATCCGGCTTTTCGCAAATACACTCGAAAAAAACCTGATCAGAAATGATGGCGGGATTAATGAATTTGTTAACGGCGATTCCCCGGATGGTTTAAGCGGCGCATATGATGTCTTAATTGGTATGTGGCTGCGCTGCCACAAGCTGACACCGGCACTCACTGCTATCACCTGTGAAAAGGTTTGCCATCTTAAAACCGCGGGGGCACCCGTTCTTTTGGTTGCAGCATATTTAAACTGGGCCGGCAGAGAAGGAGAAATCAAATTGACTAATTCTTCTACCCCCATAGTTGTAGTTGATGAATAACATCAAAAAGATTTTTTAATTCTGTTACCCGGAAAAAACATTTATTCAACCAGCATCATATAATGCAGAGAGCCGGAAGCGATTCTTTCCAATTAAAAAGGGGGTATATTAAAAAAATGCGGGGTAGGAGCGGAAAAATCTGGATAGCAGCTTTGGTCGCAGCATTATTGATGGTGATGGTGTATACACTAACAGGCTGCGTAGCAACTCAAACCACCGGAAATTCGGGCGCACAGCCACCCAGTCAGACTCAAACGGGACAAACTGGACCGGAACAAATACAGCAGTTGCCACCACAAACCACACAAACTACAGTCCCGGATAAAACTAAAACGGAAAAGTTACCACCAATTCTGGAAAACGCCACGTTTGAAATGGGTCATTTCGGTTGGTCACCCCAGGATGGAACTATTGTAACTGAAGACAACGGCAACAAATGCATCAAGGTTGGCTACACCTGGGGTTTATACCAGTTCCTGCAGGTACAGCCGGGTGAAACCTACCAAATTTACTGCAAGGTAAAACTGGGTTCTGAACCCGCGTCACCCGCCAGGATGAGCGTCATGTTTTACGACACGGACCATAAGATCATGCCGGAGAGCATGAGCTATTTACACAACCCCGGCACTGAATGGAGTTCCTTTCCCAAAAAAGTATTCACTGTACCGGAAAAAGCTTTATTCACCAAACTCTTCCTACTTTCACACGGCAAAGGAACAGTATGCTTTGACAATGTAAGCATTTCCCTGGTGCAGAAGGAAGCGAACGCTACACCCGTGGCTGCCCAGCAATAATTATCATTTGGTATTAACATGAAAGCATCCGGCTTGGCCAGGTGTTCGCTGCAACTGTAAATCAACTAGTGTTTCAGTGGATTAAGAAGCAGTAGTGGGGTATTTATGGGAAACATTGACACATACCAACAGTATTACGAGCAGGCCGCTGTCTGGCAGAGACATAACCCTTCAGAGCTTGAATGGTCACGGGTTCTTGAAACCATCAAAATGATCCCGGAAGAGGTCAGAAGTATTATCGACTTGGGTTGCGGTGACGGTCTTCTGACTAACCAACTCCTGGATCAACACGAAAAGGTTTTGGGTGTTGATGTTTCAAATGAAGCCCTTAAACATGTAAAGTCAGAAAAGCTAGTCGCCGGTATGGACCTTTTGCCCCTGCCTGACCAGTCCTTTGACCTGGCAATCTGTGCCGAAGTAATAGAACACTTGCCCAACCCGATTTACAATAAATCACTTCTGGAGCTTCAACGGGTTGCCCAAAAATATATTTTAATCACCGTTCCTAATGATGAATTTTTAAGGGATAGGTTTATAAAATGCCCTTTATGTTCTTGCACCTATCACCGCTACCGCCACCTGCACAGTTTTAATCTGGAAGAGCTTATAAATCTGCTCCCTCATTTCGAATATGTAAACCACCGGTACCTTGGCGGACTCACCGTCCGCCCGTACCGGTGGGATACTATTTTTAGACAAAACCTGGGAAATCACTGGAATGTTTCCGATAACTGTGTCTGTCCCCAGTGTGGCTATACCGGTTCTGGTCCTCTCAGAAGGGGTTTGATATCTTACTTTCTCTCAATATTACGCAAACTACTACCCCAAAAAAGTAAGCCTCACTGGGTGGCCGTTCTGTACCGACGGAAAGAAAGTTAAAAGCATATTATCCAAGGTGGTCATAAACTTGGAATTATTATTTTTGCTGTCAGCTATCTCCATAATTTACATCTATATTGGTTACCCGCTACTTCTTTCTTGCCTGGCTAAAATAATAAAACAAAAGACTATTTCCGAAGGCGGACCCCTCCCGGAAGTGTCTTTAATTATTGCAGCCCATAACGAAGAGGCTGTAATCCAGCAAAAAATTGAAAATTGCCTGAACCTGGAATATCCGCGGGAAAAGGTTGAAATAATAGTAGTTTCCGACTATTCAACAGACCAAACCGATGAAATTGTCTCTGATTTTGCCTGCCAGGGAGTACGTCTCATAAGCACTGCATCAAGACTGGGGAAAACCGGGGCCCAGAACGAAGCAGCCGGCAAAGCACGGGGCGAGATTCTGGTTTTTTCAGACGCCAACTCCTTGTGGGAAAAAGAAGCCCTAAAAAAGCTGGTGCACCCTTTTACAGATGAAAGCGTGGGATACACCTGCGGTCAACTCAGATACATCAACACCACTGAGGGAAACAGCAGCTACTCTGAAGGCATATACTGGCGTTATGAAATATTTCTCCGCAGGCTTGAAACAGCCACCGGATCTATCACCGCCGGCAACGGGGCAATTTACGCCGTTCGTGCCAGGGATTACCACTATTTTGGAAATACACAAAGCCACGATTTTGAATTCCCTCATTATATGAATTCAAAAGGGAAAAAAGCAGTTTATGTTAATGATGCTGTAGCATCTGAAAAAGCGGGCACCAAAACAAGTGACGAGTATAAACGCAAAGTAAGAATGTTGGCGAGAGTATGGGGCAGTATACTAAAGTCACCGGGCATATTCAGCCCTTTTCATACAAACCTGCTTTTCTCCTGGAAGATGATTTCCCACAGGCTCCTGCGCTATCTGGCGCCCCTGCCGCTAGTCCTGATCTTTTACTCCAACATTGCTTTATATCTCGCCGCACCCACTTATCAGATACTTCTGCCAGTTCAAATTATATTTTACTCTTTTGCCCTTCTAAGCGCGGTTTTTCAGTTCAGGTCAAAGCTCTTTTATCTTCCATACTACTTCTGCATGTTTAACTTTGCCAGTATGGCCGGGTTGGCAAAAACTATTTTCGGACGAACTCCTGCCTACTGGGAAAAGGCCGGGAGCACTAGAGCATAAAAAGTTAAAAAACCTTTTAAAGCGCCTGTTAACCCACAGGCGCTTTTGCTTTGCAAATAATTAACAGTCTACAAGTAAAGGGGAAGCTGTTTGGTTTGTCGAAAATTGTCGATACAGGCCCTTTTGTTATTTTTACCTCGAGGAGGTGTTTTGGGTTACTCACTGACTGACCAGTGACTATAAGGATCCCTGGTCGAGTGCCTCCGATTTAACATCAATAGAATGGAGGAATAGAGATTTGATTTTATCGAAAAGGAAAACTTGGTTATGGACTGGGCTGTTTCTAGTCTTCTTTGCGGCTGTGTTCTTTTTATCGGCTATACCTGGACAAGCAGCTGAGGTAAAGGACCTCAGGGCTTATTTTAACCAACTGGATCAAAGAGGCGGCGACTGGTACAAAAACTATAATAATGACTCAGGCTTTCTAGCTTTCAGAGAGGCCTACGTGCTTCAATCATATTTATTGATGTACGAAACCTACCAGGATACCAGCTATCTTGATAAATTTGTCAATCACGCCGACAGCGTGCTAAACCAGAGAGATAGTGTTAGAAAGGTCACTGATTACAGGGGGTTAAGCCTACCCGCCTGGCGTCACACCGACTCGCCCAACGACAGCAACCCGCTGATTCTGGGAGGTAAATATTTTCACGTGGCGGTTGATACCGGCACCATCTCGTACCCTTACGCCTGGTTTGCCCAGATTGTGAAAAGCGACCCCAAGCTGTCCGCTTACAATAACAAGGCTGGTATCTACGTGCAGGCCGCCAAGGACGCTATTGGTGTGCATGAGGATGAGTGGAAGGAATCGGGCAACACCGGCTGGTACATTTACAGGAAAGGTTCTCCGTACTGGTGTGACGGGGTTGGTGTACCTTTCAACCAGAATATGAGCCTGGGCCGCACTATGCTTAAAATTTATCAGACTACCGGTGAAGCAAAATATCTGGACCGGGTAACCAAAATTGCCCAGCATTTTAAAAACAACCTGACTCTGACAACGGACCGCTACGTGTGGAACTATTGGTGGGGCTACGGCTTAACCGGCTGGACAAGCAGCCAGCAAATCAGCACCAATACCCCTTCTTACGGTGGATATAAGAAATTCGAAGATTTCCGCCACGGCGCCGTTGACGGAGATTTTGTGATGATGGCCTATGAGGCGGGCATCGTGTTTACAAATGTGGATGTGCAGCGTTTCGCCAACACAGTCGGCAAAAACATCATTCGCTCCGACGGCAAAATTAACGAGTTCGTAAACAGTACTCCTCTTAACGGCAGCAATGATATGCTTATCGGACTCTGGCTGCGCTTCAATAAACTGGTGCCGAATCTCTTCGACGCCAGCTACCAGCGGGCTTCAAGCTATACTAACGTTGGAGCTCCTGTGCTGCTGGTCGTCGCCTATATGAACCAGGCTTATAACGGCGGCGGGAGCACACCAGTTGATCCCCCCGCTCCGGTTCCTGATACAGTCGCGCCGCAGGTATCCCTGAGTCAGCCGGCTAACGGCAGTTTCCTGGAACTTCAGGTGAATGTCAGCGCCACAACGACGGATAATGTGGGCGTGACAGGAGTAGACTTCGAAATCGCGCAGAATGCCGCCGGTCCCTGGACTTCAGCAGGCAGCGGCACGCAAAACGCCCAGGGCTGGAACCTGAGCTGGAACACCCAGAACCTTGCTGAAGGGACCTATTACCTGAGGGCCAAGGCCCGTGACGCGGCAGGCAACACTGGGCTGTCGGCTACTGTAACTGTTAAAGTAGACCGCTCGGTACCGGTGGTGGACAACCTCATCGCCAGCCCGAATAGCTTAACGCCTGACGGCGCCAACACGGTATCCATTGCCTATCAGGTCTCGGAAAATGCAAAAGTGACAGTTACTGTTTACAGCGGCGCCACTCAGGTTGCGGTGCTTCAGAAAGATGCCGACAAAACATCGGGCGCCCAGCAGGTTGCCTGGAACGGAACCGTCAACGGCAGCGCCGTACCGGCCGGCAGCTATACAGTGAAAGTTGAGGCTGTAGATGCCGCGGGCAACCGGTCTAACGCAGCCTCCGTCAGTCTTACTGTAATCAAATATACGCCCCCGGCACCCCCGGCCAGCGGCGGAGAGCTTATTCTAAACGGCAGCTTCACCCAGAATAAGACAAGTTGGTCCGCAGGCGGCACGCTTGCCACTGAAAGCAATGGCAATAAGTATGTCACCAATGTTTATAACTGGCAGCTTTATCAGGATATTGCCTTAAAACCTGGCAACTATAGTTTAACAGCCTCAGCCAGGAAAGGAACAGGCGCCCAGGCCAGGATAGTAATTATGTTTCTTGACAAAAGTGGCAACAGGACTACCGGCAAAGATATCAGCTAACAGACCAAAGGCACCGGTTGGGAGCAAATTCCCTGAACATCTTATACGATTCCAGCATCGGCAGCCACAACCGGGATTTACCTT